>JAFAPF010000190.1 GCA_019247245.1 Rubrobacter sp.
GGTTCTTCCTAGCTTTCGATGAACAGATGCGGCAAGCTGGCTGCCGAGAAGATCGGTTAGATGATCGAGGTTGCCTATGTCTGACGCCCGCACCGTCTTCTTGCCCGCCTCCAAGCTATTAGATCTCATCAGCTTCGAGCTGACCAAACGCCATCACCCTATCCGCGAAAACCTCAGAGCCGCTACAGCTCCTTGCGCGGTGTGCGGAAAGCAGTCCGGCAGGGTCCACTCCCGGTACACCAGGACGCTTGCCGACCTGCCCTGGCAGGGAGTTGCCGTTACCGTTCGAGTGCGCGTCCGGAGATTCTTCTGCGACCAGAGGGCCTGCGACCGGGCGATCTTTGCAGAACCTTTGTTCGACATCGCTACACGTTACGCCTGCAGGACCTAGCGACTCGAGAGCTGGCTTACGCACGTCTCTTTCGCCCTCGGCGGAGAAGCAGGTTCTCGTCTGCTGAAAGACCTTGGCGTTGTGTCGTCTCCGGAGGAGACACACTGTTGAACCACACTTCGCTCAATACAGCTCGGGAATTGCGAGGAGGCGCCGAAGGTGCTGAGCGTGGAGGACTTCGCCTTCCGTAAGGGTGCTCGCTAGGATACTGTTCTGGTGGACCTCGAGAACGCAGAAGGTTGGTGGATGTTCTTCCGGATCGGAGCGCGGATACGTTCGTTCGGTGGCTCGAGGAGGATCCAGGGGTTGAAGTGCTGAGCAGCAGGGATCATGGCGGTGAATACGCCGAAGCTGCAAGAAGAGCCGCACCCAACGCCGTTCAGGTTGCTGACCGGTTCCACCTTCTGAAGAATCCCAAAGATGTAGTCGCGCGGATATTCAGGCAACACGCTGACGTTGTGGATCTCGTGCCATCGCCGGCGAGTCATCACCAGAGAGACTAACGAATCTCCGACTAGATCGCCAGGCCTCCAAGGAGCGTACGAAAGAGCAGATGCGCAACCTCTTCGAGTCTATCCACACGCTTTCCAAGAAAGTAATGAAGAACTCCCAGATCGCACGAACTCTCAAGATGCACCAGCTACACCGTGGAGAAGTATCTGGCCCTCAAGGCCCCAACCAAAAGACGTCACACTACATGAAGAAGGTCAGTGCCGAAGGTCAGTGCCATCGCACCCTACGAAGACTACATCCTCAAACGCTGGTTAGAAGGCTGCCGCAACCCAGATCTGGAAGGAGATGGCTGCCCAAGGTTACCCTGGTGCTTACCAGAACGTCGTACGTATAACCAGATATCTCAAGGAGCAGGAGCGCCTAGGAAAACCTAATACCGGGTTCTGCACCGGGTATCTCGGCCAGCCATGTTGCAGGGCTGCTCGTGAAGAGACCGGAGAACCGCTTCGAAGCAGAGACCCAGACACTGCAGAGAGGCCGAATGCAATCCACTGGGTTGTGCAGAGATGCTACTCCCTGTTGGAGAGGTTCTCTGAGATGCTCAGAGACAAGGAGCGCAGCGGCGAAGAGCGAGAAGCGCGTAGTAGACTAGAGGAATAGCTTCAAAAGGCGAAGGCGACCGGAGTCATCGAGCTAAAGGCCCTTGCCGTGAAGCTATCTCAAGATGCCCAAGCCGTGCTGGCTGCGATGGTGCTGCCCTACAGCCAAGCGCAGACCGAAGGCTGGATAAACAAACTCAAGCTCGTAAAGCGCTCGATGTATGGTCGAGGAAAGTTCGACTTGTTGGTTCAGCGTGAGCTTTATACTGCGAGTTGAGGCTTCATAACCGCCTCGCGGGAGCTCAACTCTAATACCTGCGGCATAACGGGGAGATAGTAGCACGGCTTCCCGTTTCTCCTGATGGTGGAAAGCGAAGGAGCTGGGGTTCAAGTTCAGTTCTCGCTACCTGAAGGTCACAGATGATAGTCCCGTCTGCCTCCCGTCTGCCCTCCTTAGGAAGCTACCTACTTCCCAATCCTAGGAAAGCACTACCTCTGTTGCGGCGGCGGCTTGCTCGCCCATTTCCGGCAGAACATGTGAGTACGTGTCGAGGGTTGTAGAAGTAATGCTCATAGCAAGAATGTGCTATAATGTGCTATAATTTGTAATATGAGCAACAATTGCTCAGAGGTGGGCGGGAAAAGGGATGACCTAATGAGTCGATCCCGGCGGTATCGTTTGCGGTGGTGGGTTTGGCAGCACATAGGGTGGTTTCAATCCTACGGCATGCAATAAAGTAGTGAAAGATTTACTAAAGCTAGAGAACATGTTGGACCATGCGAGGCGAAGGAGGACCTCTTGATCGAGGTGACGAGGAAGCTGGGGCCGCGCCAGGTGCGAAGCAAGACGAGCCGCTCCTGCCCTCGCCAGACAGTGGTTGAGATCTGGGGTATGCCCGTCTGCTAGCGGTGTGCCCGCGAGCAAGAAGCGTACTTCGCGATAGGCGAGCTTACCCAAGAAGGGGGTTTGTTCCTCCGCGACGAGCCGCTCGTCGAGAAGCTGTGTAGGATGCAGTGGGAGGGCACGAGCTACACCGCTGCGTCAGAGAGGGAGAAAGCGAAGGTGACGGTGGAGGATCCAGAGTGGACGACAGTGGTTCTGATCCTAAGGCGGTGTCGAGATCACAATCGGTGGGTGCGGTTAATGAGGGATCCTCTTGGAACTTCAGCATCCCAGCGGGTCGGCCTTTCGTGGACGGCTAAAGGAGCATGTTGATCCTCTGGTCATACGCGCTTGAGGTTCTGCCAGGGAGCTGGTTCGGGATGGCTTTGGTCCTTCTGGCGTTCGTGTTGCTTGTGGTGGATCTTACGGTAACCAATTATGGGTTGCCCACCCTCGGGGGATTGGTGGCGCTTGTTCTCGGGGTGTTGATGCTTTTCGACGTGACAGGTCCTTATATTTGGGTGTTGCTGATAACTGTAGTGGCGATCGCCATGCTCATGGGGATATTTTTAGTGGGGGCTTTGGCCAAAGTGCGTGCCACCATAGAGAGGCCGGTAACGACCGGGTTAGAAGGAATGATCGGGGAGGTAGGAGTCGTCAAGGAGGCGGTTGGGACCAGCTATCCGGGTTGGGTATTTGTGCACGGCGAGTGGTGGAGAGCCGTAGCCGCGATCGCCCCCGAGAATGCCCACAAGCGAGACCA
>JAFAPF010000347.1 GCA_019247245.1 Rubrobacter sp.
TCCGCCCGCCGCAAGGAGAGTGCGGTAGCAGTGGGGCTAGATCCGGATCCCCATCACTTACCGCTGGGTATGCTTGAGCGTGCGCTTACGGAAGCCGATGCCGTTCGCGAGTTCTGTCTTGGCATCCTCGACGCGGTCTGGCCCGAAGCAGCGGCCGTCAAGCTGCAATCAGCGTATTTCGAGCGTCTGGGACCTGAAGGGATGAAGGTGTATGCAGAGCTGCTCCGAGCAGCCGACGAGTTAGGACTCCCTACCATAGCCGACGTGAAGCGTGGAGACATAGGCTCCGTAACCGCAGCCTACGCCGAGGCTCACCTCTCAGTCTACGGCGCCACGAGCGTTACGGTCAATCCCTATATGGGTGAGGATGCAGTGATCCCATTTCTCGACGAAGTGCGACGCTTAAACCGAGGCGGCGGCGCCTTCATCCTCGTCGCAACCTCCAACCCCTCTGGGCAATACCTCCAGAACTCCTCGACGCCACCGCTCTACGAAACGACGGCGAGGCTCGTAGCAGAGCTGGGTAAAGCCGGTACGATGGGTTATCTGGATGCGGGGGCGGTCGTTGGCGCTACCCAGCCCGAGCTGGGACGACGGGTGCGACAGATCCTTCCGCATGCGCTCTTTCTGGTCCCGGGCTACGGAGCGCAGAAAGGTGATGCCTCGGGGACACGAGCGTTGCTCGATGCTGACGGCGCAGGCGTGCTGGTCAGTAGTAGCCGGGGCATCTTACGTGCCTTCGAGGAGCCGGAGGGAGGCGACTACAAAAGCGCCGCTCGGAACGCAGTCCGGAAGATGCGTGAGGACCTGATGTCAGTGGGGGTCCACGCCTGAAGGGATGAATCGCATCAGCCGGCGGTAAACTCGTATAACAGAGCGGCTATCGTGACTGCTACTGTCGCCACGGCGACCAGCACTCCTAGGGCTTGCACCATGCTATCCTTTTTCATGCTCTCCTCTTCTCTGTTTGTGGTGGCGTGTCTCTCTCACTTTCGGACGCATCGTTTGGCCACGGGCACGAGTAACACTACAACAAGACGGCGCTTCGTGGGTTCGAAGGACAAGCGCGGTACGCATAGCGTACCCATTGTAGCGTGGGTGAGAGGCCTTGTCCTAGCGGGCTTCAGGTTGTCCACCGCCATTCTTCTGCTGCTCCTTATCAAGAAGCCATCGTGCCCGGCAAGGGTGTGGAGGAGCTTGTGGCGAGAAGGATATAAGGACCTCGTTTTCCAAAGCACAAAAACGCTCCGAGCTGCACTTTCGTGTGCTGTTAGGTTATGGAGTGCCAGATATACGCTTCGAATGGTAGTGCCAGGTAGGAATAGCTGAGCTGTAAGACGAATAGCTGAGCTGTAAGACGGATTCACCGCATGAACCAGTCAATAGAGGCAACCTGCCACTCTAGGATAGGTGCAAGCTCTTTCGCTCACCGCTTCGAATGTTGCTGGCGTAAGTACCTTTAACGTATCAAAGCCTGCTTTTCAGAACGCTCTGCCTGCCTACTACTCTTGAGGATAATACATATTGTGTGATGAAGCTAAGCATTGCCTAGAAGTAACTACACACGACAAAAAAGAGGATCAGTGTCTCTGTTACAGTGGTATACAGCACCGGTTGTTTTATACATCCTGTCTCTCATTCACCTAATGGCTTGGAGTAAGGGCTTTATGAGCAAGTCAGGCTATTGATCACCTGAAGAGCAACCGCTACCCCACGAGTTGCTCTTTGGATAAGTTCATAGCGGGAGCAGCGCTTTCAATGAGCTGTTTGAATTGTGTATCAAACGCCTCTTGAGAGTCGGCTATTTGGCGAAGTGTACGCCGGGGATCCTCCGTCTCCCAGTACACTATCATGCTCTGCCCTATGGGCGTCCTCTGAACCCACACCTTCTCCTCGCTAATTCCAAGCTGCTTCCTAGACTCTTCTCTTATTCACCTCTCCCACATTCTAAAAATGCTTTCTGCGTCTTTTTACCTTGCCTTGACCCTCACAGCGCTTTGGCCGGGAGTGCAAACCTCTACATGCTTGAGACCCTCCTCTTGGCGCTCTTGCTCGAGAAGATAGTTGTTTAAATAGCTCTCTCAAGATTAGCTCGCTGTTGGCATCGGCTTGTAAGCCTCTATTAGGGGTTCAGGCCCATATCTCGAGGCGAATCTATGGGCTCTTTCCTCAGGTGTGTCCAGGACACCGAAGGAAACGGTAACGGCTCCTTAGTAGTTTGTCGATCTGAGCCAGAAGGAGGTTGATTCCTTTGGCCTTCTTGCTGCTGAGGTTCTCCTGGCACACTTGACTTGTTTCCTTCTTGTGATAATTCAGGTGAAGTTGGCCGTTGGTCTGCTTCTGTACTCTATCTTTTGTGTCATCTTCCGTTCGTTCCGAGAATGTATGGTATATACCAAGAGATCTTGAAACAACGATCTCGGGGAAAAGAGGTATATCCAAGTGATCTTGACAGTCACCCTTAACGCCGCGGTGGATCGGACCCTTGTCGTCCCGAACCTAACGCTCGGGCACCGCCACCGGGCGCCAGAGAGTATAGCGCTCGCGGGCGGCAAAGGTATAAACGTCGCCCGAGCCCTACGTGTACTCGACGTGCCGGTTTTAGCGACCGGTCTCGTAGGCGGACGAAACGGGGATGCTATCCGTGACGGGCTTGCGCAGGCAGCTATCCCTTTCGACTTCGTCGAGATCGTAAGCCCTTCGAGGACTTCCACAGCCATCGTGGACCCGATGAACGGAATGCAGACGGAGATCAACGAACACGGCCCC
>JAFAPF010000353.1 GCA_019247245.1 Rubrobacter sp.
CACTTTCGTGGGTTTAGTTGTCACCTCGGATCTTTTCTACGATCCGGAGGAGGAACCGTCATCCTTGTGGAGCGACCTCGGGGTCCTCGCGGTGGAGATGGAGGCGGCAGCGATCTTCACGCTCTCCGCCATGCGGGGGATACGAGCTGGCTGTTTGCTTACGGTCTCGAACACTATAGGCTCAGGAGAGGCGAGGATAGAAGATAGGGGCTTGAGGGATGCGGTAGACGATATGATGGAGCTGGCGCTGGAGGTACTCGACGCCTTAAACTAGTGTCTCTTTGGGGGAGAGTAGGGAAGTTGGAACCCGCGGAGGATTTCGGGAGAGCCATTGACGATCCTTAACGAATCAGGAGTACCGGATGTTGTCTCCCCTTTGTGGGGTCTCGCTGGGCTCGCAGAGAGGCTTCCGGGCGCCCTCTTCGTGGTGATAGGTACCCGTGCGGACGTACACCTTGCTCAGTCCCTCTCCGGCTTTCTCCCCGGTTTTCCAGCAGACCAGCCCTACGGCGTTATTGGTGTGCATCCCCGAGTGGTATTCATGGTTTTAGAGCCGGAGGAGAAGCTGGCCAGCGGCGCTTTGGCCTCGCGCGTGGTCGAGGCGGCAGACTCGCGGCGCGGTGTGGGGTTTGTATTGCTGATTACGTGCCGCTCCGTAGGCTTGCTTGGGGTGGATGCGAGCTTCGAAGCCGAGCTCAGCCAACGTCGCCTTGCCCTACCTGTGCGGGCTGTCGTCCCCGACACCGGTATCAGTGGTTTCGGCGTGCTCTCTACGAGTCTCGAGGACAGCGTGATCCGGACCCTTATCGAGCTGTGTCCTATGGGCGGCTCCGAGCCTAAAGAAGAACGATCCTACTCCAAAGGAAACCTCTTCGGAAAGCTCCGGGGCCAGCCAGGGAGAAGGATGTCCAGGGAGAGAAGCATACGCCGCCCGGTCATCCTTCTCGGTGCCCTACCCGGTCCTCAGGAGGAGCTGACCGCCGAGCTCGAGTGGGTGGGGGTCGAGGTGGTCGGATGGTTACCGGGTCCGGACGCGGACTGGCTGCCGCCTATCGACGAGGAGGCATTTGTGGCTACGGCGGACCCGTACCTCACCGGGGCCTACCGTACGACTGAGGAGCGCGGTGCCACCTCAATCAAGACTCTTCTACCAATAGGTGTGGACGGTACAGCCCGCTTTATCCAGGACGTTGCCGCCTGGACTGGACATGGGACAGGCGAGTCAGACCGGGCTCGTCAGGTCTGGGAGGAACTGGAGCCCTTGAGAAACCGCATCCGCGGTAAGCGCATCTTTTTCACTGGTGATACGGGACTAGAGGTGCCACTGGCCCGATTTTTAGCCAACGCTGGAGCGGTAATCCTCGAAGTCGGAACACCACGGCTGGATAAGCGGTTCCTTGCGGCGGAGCTGGCGGCGTTGGGGGAGGACGTGGATGTGGTCGAATCTCCGGAGTGGCAAGCACAGCTCAATCGAATAGACGCTGCCCGGCCAGACATGGTAGTGGCGAGTCCGGGGCTCTACGTTCCACTTGTGGCTCGCGGACACTTGTGTCGCTCTTCGCTGGATCTCCTATCTTTAGGAGTCCATGGCTACGAAGGCGCCCATCGCGTCTTAGAGCTCTTCGCCCGGACCTTCGAGCGAGCTGAGGGGTTGGACGCCCTCAACCTGTGAGGAACGAATAAGTAGAATATGAGAATCCTGCGGGGCATATATGAGGGGCCTGGGAGCCACGGCATCCTGCGGGTGGCGGCGAGCATGAGAAGGGTACACGCCGTCCTGCGGGCGTACCCGAGCGAGGGGGGCTTCCTGGCGCTCCACGGAGCCTGGACGCACTCCGGGGAGCCGGCGCCGGTCTCTTTAAGCCCGATCTGGGACCGGCCGGAAGAGTCGCAGCGACCAGGTGAGTTGGCTCGCGACCTCTCCTGGATCGCGCGACGCCGTCCCGAGGCAGATGCCTTGATCTTCGCGCGCTCGGAGTCGGCGCTCCTCTCGGGCGAGGGAGCGCCTATCCTAGCCTTCCCCGAAAACCCGGAGAGCGACCGCTCTCCGAAGCTCGTAATTTGCGAGTGGGAATCCCCCAATATGCGGGAGTTGGAAGCCTCCGATCTAGCTCTTATGGAGCTTGTAAGAGCCCATACTCCAAACCAACCGAAGAGTTTGGCTCCTACGGTTAACATTTTCGGACCGCCTATTTTCGGGCCGAACGCTGCGGCGGAGGTAGCGGAGGTAGAGCGCATCCTGGGCCTAATCGGGGTCGATGTGAACGCCCGGGTGCCGCTTGGGGCTTCGGTCGATGATCTTTCGCGTCTCACCCGGGCGTGGGCGAATGTGGTGCTGTACCGCGAGGCTGGTGAGTCGGCATCTCTATACCTCCAGGATGAGTTCGGTATGCCGCGGGTGACGACGCCACCTGTGGGGTCGGTGGGGACAGGTGCGGTCGTAAGGGCCGTCGGCGAACTATGCTCTTTGGACCGCTTACAGGTCCAAAGGGCTGTATGGGCGGAGCTCGCCCGGACGGCGAAGCTGCCGTGGTACGCCCGGCTGGTCGTGCCCGAGACCTTCCGGGGGCGTCGAGTGGCACTTTTCGGGGACTTCACCTACACGACAGGTCTCGGCTACACCTTGGCTCGCGAGGTCGGTTTCAAGGTAGCATGGGCGGGTACGTACCTCAAGTATTTGGAGAAAGACTTCCTCTTCCACGCTGCTACTTTCACCGATGAGGCATTCGTTGAGGATGATCCCCAGGCTGTGGCCGCTCGCGTCGAGGCCACAACTCCCGATCTCCTCATAGGGACGCACCTGGAAGAAGAGATCGCCGATGCGCTGGGCATGCCCTTTTTGCCCCTTTGTCCCCCTGTAGTGGAGCATCCGTTCGCAGAGCGACCACTTATGGGTTACGCTGGTTCGAGTATCGTGGCTGACGCTATCGACGGCGCTTTGCGGGCACCGTGGGAGCTGCGTGGAGAACCTGAGCCTGCCGTAAGCGGGCTTTCGTGGACAGACGAAGCGTTGGAGGAGCTGGGGGAGATACCGGCCTTCTTGAGGGGCCGAGCGCGTAGGCTTGCTGAGGAGCACGCCCGGGCGCTAAACTCGCCCGAAGTGACGCCGGAGATTCTGGAAGAGAGTCGCTCCTGAGCACAAGCATGATCTGTCGCGGAGACTAGAGGGAGAATATCTTGGGCATAAGAGACTTCATCCAGTACCTCCAAGAGCATCGGGAGAAGGCGGAGAAGCCGGAAGCGCTCTCATACACCGAGCGTGAGAAGATCCTGCGTGAGGCGGAGCTAATGGTCGGAATGGCCGAGGCGGCGATTAAAGAGCTGGAGTCGGTCGTGGCCAACCGACGTATCAACCTCCCAGAAGAGCACGCCGTACGCTTTGCTCAGGATGTCTTTTTCTACCTCAAGGGCGAAGAAGAGAGGATTAAAGAGAAGGTCCGCTGACCCTCTCCGAAGCATCCCAGGAGGGTAGTTAGCACCATATTTGAAGCCCGGTGCGGCTCAGCAACCGTGTGGGCTGCACCGGTCAGCTGAGACTTTTTAAGAGTATCGCTCTTGTTGAGGAGAATTCGTGCCCGTCTAGAAACTGCTCCATAATACCTTCGAGACCAGCCATACGACGTCTCCGCAGCGGAGGGTGGCGTATGGTGATCCTGACGGTCTTGCCGGTGACTTCGGAATCTACCTCAAGAGCGTCAACCTCGTTGGAGAGGAAGATGTCAGTGAGGACGGCCTCGGCGGCGACGGCGAGGTCACTCAGGGAACCACCACGCAGCCCGCCCACAGCGGCCGCCCACGCGATGAAGTGACGGACCTCACCAGCGCGGGCAAGGTCTGCTGGGAACTCTCTTTTGTACGACGCTTGGCTCATGCTGTAAGGGTATACTCAAAGGGCGGCGTTTGCTGGAAACGGAACTTCAACGGCTGATTCTTCGTATAGTCTTCCGACAAACGGCGCCGCTACGGTCGACAGGAGGTAAAAAGGTTGAAACGGAGAAGAGCTCTTTTTCCGGTGCTGGTCGTGGCGCTGGTTGCGGCGGTGGCCGTGGCAGTGCTTGTGGGGTACATGTTAGAGAGGGGAGGGGAGCCAGGCGATAAGGCTCAGAACGTCGCGCAGGAGGTACCCAAACCGTCGGCGGAGGTCCCCGAAGACGAACCCGTTGCGCAGGTAGCAGCACAGGTTGGACCCAGCGTCGTACAGATCAACGTGCGGCAGGCGGCGCAGGTTACGCCCTTCGGTCCTCAGGAAGGTGAGGGTATAGGTAGCGGCGTGATCTATCGCAAAGATGGTTACATAATCACGAACTACCACGTGGTCCAGGACGCCAACGAGGTCAACGTTGCCTTTGCCGATGGCTCCACGGAACGTGGCCAAGTGGTGGGGGGCGATCCGTCCACCGAGATCGCGGTGGTCAAGGTGGACCGTAACAACCTTCCCTCGGCGAAGTTCACTGAGGGCAAGGATCTCGCTCCGGGACAGCTTGCGGTCGCTATTGGAAGCCCACAGGGCTTCCAGTCCACCGTCACCTCGGGGGTCATTAGCGGTCTCAACCGCGAGGTACCGGCCCGGCTCACCGGTGGCCAGCAGGAGGCGGCGCTGGTCGACCTGATTCAAACCAGTGCTCCGATCTCTCCGGGCAACTCCGGTGGTGCACTGGCCGACCGAAGCGGCGAGATCGTCGGCATCAACGTCGCGTATCTGCCCCCCGATCAGACGGGAGCTGAGAGCATAGGGTTCGCCATTCCCTCGGATACAGCGACCTCGGTAGCAGACCAACTCATCAGTAGTGGTCAGGTCTCGAGCCCATACCTTGGGATCAGGTACACTGATCTTACCCAAGATATCGCTGATCGGTTCGACCTCTCGGTGCAGAGCGGAGTGATAGTCACCGAGGTCGAACGTGGCAGCCCCGCCGATAGCGCCGGGCTGCGTTCCGAGGACGTAATAACTGCTCTCGACTCCACCAAGATTAAGAACTCTGGCGACTTGCTCGGTGCCCTGCGCGGCTACAAGCCCGGCGACACGGTAACCCTCACCGTGCTCCGCGGCGGGACTGACAGCGAAACGAACATCGAAGTTAAGCTCGGCGATCGTAGTAAACGCTAAGACCAGGAACCCAAAGGCGATTATCGTGCGGCCGAGGAGGTGCAAGAATAAAACACATGCGCCTCCTTGGTGCAGCCTGGGACAGCTTTCGGGCTCTGGTCCGCCTGAGACAGTGTTCGGAGGCGTAGACGCTCTATGACTCATTCTCACGGAAAGCAGGGTGGTGAAATACATGGCCAGATGGACAAGCGCGCCTTTGCAACCGTACTCGGCCTCACCACCTTATTCTTGGGCGCCGAGGTCGTCGGCGGTCTCCTCACCGGCAGCCTCGCACTTCTGGCGGATGCAGGCCACATGCTGTCCGATGTTCTCTCGCTCGGGCTTGCGCTGTTCGCTGTTTGGTTGTCCGATCGTCCGGTGACGCCCAACAAGAGTTTCGGCTACAAGCGGGCCGAGATCCTTGCCGCCCTATTCAACGGGGTCACGCTGGTGGCCATCTCGATCTGGATATTTGTTGAAGCCTACCGGCGTATAGGGGAACCCCCGGAGGTCATGGGCGGGTGGATGATGGTGGTGGCCGTGTTTGGGCTGCTGGTCAACGTCGCGGGAGTCGTGATCCTTTCACGCTCGGGAGGAGAAGGCCTTAACGTCCAGGGCGCTTTGAGGCACGTGTTCGCTGATGTACTGGGCTCGTTGGGAGCCATAGTCGCTGGGGGTATCATCATCCTCACCGGCTGGCGCTATGCCGACCCCTTGATAAGCATTTTTATCGGTCTACTTGTCTTGGGGAGTTCTTGGAAACTCCTGCGCGACTCGGTCAACGTCCTGCTCGAACAAACGCCACGTGGCATCGATGCTGGCAAGGTCGGCGAGGGGATGGCTGGGACGGAAGGTGTCGAGGAGGTTCACGACCTGCACATCTGGACCATAACCTCCGGCTTCCCTGCCCTCTCGGCCCACGTGCTAGTCGGGCGCGACGAGAACTGCCACGCTAGGCGCCGCGACCTCGAAGAGCTCCTCGCCCGCGAGTACGGTATAGAACACACTACCCTCCAGGTAGACCACGTGGGCGATTACGTCCTCAAGGAACCACGCCCGCAGTCCCTGTCGCCACGAAAGAAACCAGGGAGGCGTGAGGGCTAACGTACCAACGCTCCTCTCGTCGGAAATTTACTCAT
>JAFAPF010000364.1 GCA_019247245.1 Rubrobacter sp.
TTTCAGGGACCGGTGCATGTCTTCGCCCGAAGGATCGAAGTCACCGAAGCACAGTACCATAACGTCTATGCCATCCTCTTCTTGGCGTCGGTACCTATCAGCAGCCCGTTTTATAGAAGACCATCCATCGTCCCACGTCCTACGTTAAGCGTGACCCTGTAGCCGCTGAGCACGCTGGAGAAAATCCCAGATAGCGCGTCCTTCTCGCACCACACCTCGACGTTATGGCTTTGGCCTAGCTAGACGCTGCGATGATAGTGGTCGCGAACGCTGTGTAAGAACTCCCTGGGCTCATCCCACATCGCCCACCCCCTGGCCTGTCGCAAACGATCTTCCATCCACTCCCAAGGGACGATGCCATCCAGCTTGTCATCTCCAAGCCACCCGGAGAGGGTGTCGTACGCGCTAACGGTGCTTGGATGGACAATGTCATCCCGCGACACCAACCGGTAATGAACTTGCCTAAGCATCATAGGGTGGCCTGCGGCCAGCTCCTCGCGGGCTGCCTCACGGACAGCCTCGACCTCCGCCTTGGTTCGCCGCTTCTTACGGCTTAGGTTTATCTGGCTAGCCATCTAAACCCTCCCAGCCCAAACATACGGGCAATAGCAATATTCCCAACCCCATCAAAAAGGCCGACGCCCCTGCAGTAAGGGCGTCGGCCGCATCTGGGGACGGTGCGGAAGTTGGCTAAGGTGTTCAGAGTTCGTCCCGAAGATTTACATACATAACCCCATCCGGCGAGCCGCCGTCGCGTCGGTCAAGCCCCCAGATAGATCCCGACCGGAATTCTTCTGACGCCGTCCCGTAAGCGTGTGCATATTGGAGTATGCGCCTGTACCACCGCCTGAGTTGCCGTATACTACACACGGCAAACAGAGGATAGAGGCAATTCTTCCCTTCTTCACGAGGTTGCTTATCCGACTTACTTAGGCTCTCGTGTCTTCGATACAGATCCGATTTTTGCCTGCTCTTTTGGCTCGATACATCTCCCTGTCTGCCGCTTGGACGAGATGCTCTAAGGACTGCGTATCGTCGGCAAGAGGGGCGACACCCAAGGAAACGGTTATCTGACGGCTTATAGAAGCATCATGTTCGGGAGAGCATTCGTGCTCCACCCCTTCTCGAATGCGTTCAAGCGCTGCGACGGCCTCTTCTACCTCGCTGCTCATCAATAGGACAAACTCTTCGCCGCCGTACCGGGCGACCAGGTCGTCAGCCCGCGCCGAGGTGCGTATCACACGCGCTACGCAGCGTAAGACCTTGTCTCCGGCCTCGTGGCCATGGCGATCGTTGTAGGGCTTGAAGTCGTCCACATCGAGCATAGCGCAGGTAAGTGGGAGGTCGTTATTCTTTGATAACTCGATCCGCCGCGTCGCTGCCCGTCGGAAAAAGTATCGGCTGCTCACGCTTGTCAATTCGTCCACGTTCGCCGAGCGCCTCAAGGAAGCAACCTCATTCTGTTCGGCCTGACTGATGTAGTGTAAGGCAAACCCCCCGGAAGATATAGCGAGTAGTTTGACTAGTTCTTCGGCATCATCAAAGAATGTGACCTGTTGGATGAACGGTTTCAGCAGCACGACAAGCTCTGAAAACACAATCAAGATTGCCGCAAGGACGAAGATTCGCAAGGCGTGCCGGTGCGAGGAGAGAGTTAGTGTCGGTGCTATACGCAGTGCCAATAGGAGCACGACGATGCCCGCGGTGGCATTGAGCAATCCGAAGCTCTCTTCAAGGATCTGAGGCAGCTCTAGCAGTCTGGTGATCGTAGAACCCATGACCTTCCGTGCGACTCGCCGCTGGCAACTATTAAGGCTACTGGAGGGCACTATACAGCGATGGGGGTTTTCTTGGTAAGGGGTTTGCCCACCGTTGCCACCTGTATCAAAACGCCGGTAATTGACATAATGCGCACAATATTGTAAAATACAGTAGTTGTAAATCTGTATCCATAGCCTTACAAACGAGATGGTTCACGATGCCACAACCAAAGCGTATGACACGGATTATCAGGCCCCTCAGGGGCGGTCAAATCACTATACCTGCCGAGTTTCGCAGGGAGCTCGGGATCACCGAAGAGAGCATGCTGCAGGTCACCCTTTCTGAAGGAGCACTGCACCTCAAACCAGTACACCTCACCACCGAGCGAGGCGAGGGTTCTCCGTCCCTCAAGGAGCTCTACGAATACTTCGCTCCGGCACGAGAGGAGGTTTTAGAGAAGGGGTACACCGAGGAG
>JAFAPF010000184.1 GCA_019247245.1 Rubrobacter sp.
CAGTGGTAGCAGGTGCGAAGATTACCGCCTCGGGGAGTTCAGTAGCCTCTTCCACCACTGCTGCAAAGGCTCTGAAGGCAGCAGATCCGACGAAACACTTGGTGTCCTGCCCGAGCGTGACCTCGACACAATGATCCGCAGAGGCGAGCGCACGGGCGATCTCTGGCGCCTGGAGCGCACCGATCCCAGGACCGACTGCAAAGAAGATCAAAATTCTGTTGCTTACGGCGTTTTAGGCCACACCTTCGTCGGAGGATTCGGTGGCAACACCCTCGGGAGCACCACCCGTACCGCTCGGGGGATCCAGAAAGGCATCGCCAGCGGGAGATCCGACCTCTTCGTCAGCTACCTCCGGCGGCTTTTTAAAGCTGACCTCAAGCTTTCCTGCCCTCAGCTCTTCCAGGGCTATGCTCAAGGGGTGCTGGGAGCGAGTGTGGACCTGCGGACCCGGAATGCCCAACGACTCGTTCAAGCCCAACGTAGCCGTGTACTCGTTGATCTGTCGCGCCCGCTGAGCCGTTATCAGAACAAGCCCGTAACGGGAGTCTACTCTGTGCAACAACTCGTCTATCTTAAGCCCATTCAACATCTTCAGTACCTTCCTCTACAATATTCCGCATTATCCGGATGATCCCTTCTCGGGCCTGTCGGCGGTCGCTGTTGATAACTTCATAATCGAACTCGTCCTTCGCAGACACTTCAGTGAGGGCAGTCGTCATACGCGCCTCCAGCGCTTTCTCGTCCTCTGTGGCCCGACCTTCAAGCCGTTTGCGGGTCTCCTCCATAGAGGGAGCCTGGACGAAAATCATAACCGCCTCGGGACGCTTCTCACGCACTTTTCTTGCGCCTTGCAACTCTACCTCCAGGATAACAGAGAGCCCTTTACTCAAGAACTCCTCGACGCGCTGCTCCGGCGTACCGTATAGGTTTCCCGAGTATTCAGCCCACTCGAGGAAGCACCCCTCCCGGATCCACTTCTCAAACTCCTCCCTTGTGAGGAAGATGTAGTCGCGGCTGTCGACCTCGCCCTCGCGCGACGCCCGGGTAGTAGCCGAGACCGAGTAGGCAAGCCCGGGTACCGCGTCTAAGGCCTCCCGGATAAGCGTAGACTTGCCGGCTCCGGAGGGGCCGGAAACGACGATCAACCTTCCTCGATCCAACCCAATGCCTTGATTAACCGGTCCCGCTGCCCGTGAGTGAGACCGACGAGCGTTTTCGCCCGGCTCACCCCTGCCTCGCGCAGGATCTTGGCCACCTTTATCCGTCCCATGCCCCTGACAGCGAGTAACATATCCTCGACCTTGGCGCCTTTGAGCTCCTCGGATGGGTCCATTAGCAAGTCATAAAGGGTGAGATCGCCGCTTTTGAGCTCACGCTTAGCCTCGGCACGAGCGAAACGTACCCGGTTCGCCTCTTCCAAAGCGCTTCGTCGCTGCTGCGTAGTCCTCTCTGGTGCCCGCCTTAGCATCGACCTTGCAGTATACCATCGCGAGCACTTAATATCCGCTAAATAAGGTTTCTAAGGTACTTAGCGCGCGACCCGTTCTTCCGGAGATAAGCTGCAAACCCCCTAAGCACCTTTTGTAGTTCCTCAACGAAGCTTGCCACCCCCACTTGCATCGCCAAGGCCCCGCGAACCTGAACATCCGCAACGATCCGCAACGTTGTATGTACCTACCGCTCGCCGCCACACTGCATCCGGCGAGGGGTGTCCCAATAGCTCGCGAGACCTCGTACGCCCACGAGGCTATAAACTTAGCCACTACTGATAGTTCGTCGCGCAAGAATACTTTCATTCGCGCGGCTCCCCGGCGAGCGTCGAAATGGTATTACGTGCATCACCGCATCGGCCCCGGCTACTTCGGCGGCTACAGCACAGTTGAAGCCTCATCCGCACGCACGACTACGAGTCGTTCAAGCGCAACGCTTTTCCCGGTCCAGCAGTAAGAGAAGGGTATGCTATCCCCAAGGAGCTTCCAGGCCACTATCTCCGCTCGACCGACCTTCACCCACTCTAGTGTTTCAAGCCCTCGCGGCGTAGAGACCCTGCAGGGAGTGAACCCTTTCGCCCCCGCGGATCCTCGACTCTATACCCTGTATAGCGGCCGCAGCGGCGGCGAGGGTGGTGATGCAGGGCACACCGTGCATGAGGGCTTTGCGCCGGATCAGGTACCCGTCGGTCCTCGCTCCTCTTCCCCATGGCGTGTTTACGATAAGGTCCACATCACCCCGCTCGATGAGGCTTAAGACGTCCTCCCCGTTTTCTCCAATCTTAGGCACCACCGCGGTCGAAAGCCCGTTGTTCTTCAATACCTCTGCCGTACCCTCGCTCCCCGCAACCTCGAACCCTAAATCCGCGAACGCCCGTGCAATAAGGACGACCGCCCGCTTGTCTCGGTTCGCCACGGAAATGTACACCCTGCCAGAGGTCGGCAGGGTCTGCCCCGCGGCCGTGAGGGCCTTGGCGAAGGCGCCACCAAACGTGCGGTCTATGCCCATCGCTTCTCCTGTAGAACGCATCTCCGGACCGAGCAAGGGATCCACCCCTGCGAAACGGTCAAACGGGAAGACTGGTACCTTGACGCTAAAGTGTCCACCGGTCCCTGCGTAGCTCGCGAGCCTCATATCAGAAAGCTTCTCGCCCAAAAGCACGCGGGTCGCCACCTTGGCGAGCGGAACTCCCGTCGACTTTGAGATAAACGGCACAGTGCGCGAAGCGCGCGGGTTGCACTCTATGACGAGCACGTCCTCACCACGCACCACGAACTGCACGTTCATTAACCCAACAACACCGACCGTCAACGCGAGTCGCCTCGTGTAGTCCTCGATTCTCTCCAGCAGCGCCTTATGTATCGTGATTGGAGGCGTCACACAGGAAGAGTCCCCAGAGTGGATCCCAGCCTCCTCTACATGCTCCATGATTCCCCCGATATACACCTCCTCCCCGTCTGAGGCGGCGTCCACGTCGACCTCCGCGTAGTCCTCCATAAACTTGTCGATGAGGATCGGGTGCTCGGGATCGGTGCTGACGCTAGCCCTCAGATACAAGTCCAGATCCTCGTCGTTGTAGACGATCTCCATGCGCCGCCCGCCTAGTACGTAAGAGGGCCGCACGACCACGGGGTAGCCGAGCCTACGGGCGACTTGCCGTGCTTCCTCAGCACTTTTGGTAGCACCGAATCGGGGGTGCGGAATGCCGAGCTCACTTAACAGACGCCCGAAACGGGAACGATCCTCGGCCAGATCTATGGCGTCTGGGGTGGTGCCGAGGATCTTCACACCGTTCTTCTCCAGTTCGCGGGCAAGCTTCAAGGGACTCTGGCCGCCGAACTGGAGGACGACGCCCACAGGCTTTTCGCGGCGGACGACCTCGAGGACGCGCTCGGCGGTCAGAGGCTCGAAATACAGCCTCGTAGAGGTATCGTAGTCGGTCGAGACGGTCTCAGGGTTGGAGTTGACCATCACAGCATCGAAGCCGGCTTCTTTGAGGGCATAGCTCGCGTGCACGCACGCATAGTCGAACTCGATGCCCTGGCCGATTCGATTCGGTCCACTCCCGAGCACAACCACGGAGGGGTTATCCCCACGCTCGACTTCGTCCTCGGTCTCGTAGGTCGAATAGTAGTAAGGCGTCCCTGCGGGGAACTCCCCGGCGCAGGTATCCACCGACTTATACGTTGGATGGATTCTGAGGGCCCCACGCACGCCCCTGATGATCTCCGTCGAGGTACCGGTAGCCGCTCCCAAGGCCTCGTCAGAGAATCCAATTCTCTTCAACTCCAACAGCTCCTCTTCACCCAAGGCCTCGGAAACCATGCCTTCGACAGCTAAGATCCTAGCCATCGAGGAGACGAAGAAGGCGTCTATCTTAGTACGGGTCACGATTTCCTGGACGTCCATTCCGGCCCTCAAAGCATCGAAGATGGCGAAGATCCGGTACGGGTTGGGTTCGTCGAGATCAGCGTTGATCTCCTGAAGCTCTACCTCGAGTGAAGCTATCGCCTTTAAGAGACTCTCCGTGAACGTGCGGCCTATAGCCATGACCTCTCCTACAGAGTGCATTTTCGTGCTCAGCCGAGGCAACGCTCCGGGGAACTTCTCGAAGGCAAAGCGCGGTATCTTCGTCACTACATAGTCGAGGGCCGGCTCGAAGGAGGCCGGGGTGGCACGAGTGATATCGTTGGGGATCTCGTCTAAGGAATACCCCACCGCAAGCTTTGCAGCGATCTTGGCGATAGGGAACCCCGTGGCCTTGCTGGCAAGCGCGCTGCTGCGCGAAACGCGCGGGTTCATCTCGATCACGTAAAAGTCCTCGCCGAGAGTATCCACCGCAAACTGTATGTTGGAGCCACCCGTCTGTACCCCAACTTCCCGTATTATGCGTATAGAGGCGTCGCGGAGAGTCTGATATTGCTTATCGGAGAGGGTTTGGGCGGGGGCAACAGTTATGGAATCGCCGGTATGAACGCCCATAGGGTCAACGTTCTCAATGGAGCAGATGACTACCACGTTATCGGTGAGGTCACGCATGACCTCAAGCTCAAACTCCTTCCAGCCAGCGACGCTTCGCTCGACGAGGACGCTGCGAACGGGGCTGGCATCGAGCCCATCAGCGACGGCGAAACGGAGATCTTCGAAATCTGTAACTATGGCACCGCCCTTACCACCCAGGGTAAAGCTGGGGCGGATTATTAGAGGAAAACCTATCCGTTGGGCCAACTCAAGGGCTTCGTCGATATGGTGGACGATGCAGCTTTCGGGGACCTTGAGCGCTATGTGCTCCATCGCCTCCCGGAAGAGAGACCGGTCCTCGGCTTTACGGATGGAAGAGACGGAAGCGCCAAGAAGCTCGACGCCGTATTCGTCCATGGTGCCTTTCTCATTTAGCTCGACGGCGAGGTTCAAAGCTGTCTGGCCGCCGAGGGTAGGGAGAAGAGCGTCGGGACGTTCACGGCGGATGATCTCCGTGAGCGTCTCCCTCGTCAAAGGTTCGATGTAGGTAGCGTCGGCTATCTCGGGGTCCGTCATGATGGTAGCGGGGTTGGAGTTGACCAGGATTGTACGGTAACCTTCTTCGGTCAAAGCCCGGCAAGCCTGCGTCCCCGAATAGTCGAACTCGGCAGCCTGACCTATGACTATAGGCCCTGAGCCAATAATTAGGATGCTCTCTATATCGTTCCGGCGCGGCAAGTTTCCTCCCCTCTAACCCGCGAGTGCGCCGCTGACGCTCTCGACGAAGTTATCGAATAAATAGCTGGAGTCGCGCGGTCCTGGGCTGGATTCCGGGTGGTACTGAACACTCCAGGCACGAAACTCCTGGCTCCTCAAACCCTCGACTGTGGCGTCGTAGAGGTTGCGATGGGTTAGCTCGACGCCTTCAGGCATGGTCTCCTCGCGAACGGCGAAGCCATGGTTTTGGCTCGTAACCTCGATCCGCCCCGTGTCAAAGTTCCGTACTGGGTGGTTCGCGCCATGGTGCCCGAACGGCATCTTGTACGTCTCGCAACCCAAAGCCAAGCCGAGGAGCTGGTGTCCAAGACATATGCCGAAGACCGGAATCTTCCCCAAGACATCGCGCAGGTTCGAGACCGCCTTCTTCAGAGTCGCCGGATCCCCAGGACCGTTTGAAAGGAAGAGACCATCGGGGGCTTGCTCTAAGATCTCGGCTGAGGACGCAGAGCCGGGCATAGCCAGCACCGAAGCGCCGCGGCTCCGAAGTTCTCTGTAAATAGAGCCTTTCACACCGTAGTCGAGAGCTACGATAAAACACCGTTCCTCGTCGAAAGCCGGCAATAAGACGGGCTCGGCAAGCTCGGTGGTGGAAGAAGCGAGGTCTAGACCGCTCATCTTCGGGTGGGCGTTGGCCTTACCGCGCAGAACGTTCACGTCTCGTTCTAAGGTAGAGATTACGCCACGCATCGCACCCTTGTCCCTCAAGCGACGGGTGAGGGCGCGGGTATCTATTCCCTCGACGCCTAGAACGCC
>JAFAPF010000272.1 GCA_019247245.1 Rubrobacter sp.
GTTGAACCAGGCAAGATATGGGAGCTCTTTGAGTCAGAGGGCATAACGCACTACTGTGCTGCGCCCACGGTGCAGATTCCGCTCGCCAACCACGAAGGCGCCCGTGAGCTCGACCACCAGGTTACCGGCGTTATCGCGGGCTCCCCGCCTTCTCCCGCCCTGCTCGAAAAACTTCTAGAAGCAAACATCCGGCCTATGCACGTCTACGGGCTAACAGAGACCTACGGACCGTTCACCACGACCGCCCCGCGTACAGAGTGGCAGGAGCTGGATCCCGAAGAGCATGCGCGGCTTCTGGCGCGCCAAGGTCAGGCGTACGTTACTGCCGATCTGGTAAGGGTTGTGGACGATGAGATGAACGATGTGCCACGTGACGGAGAAACGATGGGCGAGGTCGTCATGCATGGCAACATGGTCATGAAGGGCTACCTCGACAACGAGGAGGAAACGCGGAAATCTTTCAAATGTGGTTGGTTCCACTCCGAGGACATCGGCGTATGGCACCCGGATGGGTACATCGAGATCCGAGATCGCGACAAGGACGTCATAATCTCCGGTGGAGAGAACATCTCCTCAATCGAGATAGAACAGGTGCTCGCCGAGCACCCAGCCGTGATGGAGGCCGCTGTCACCTCCATGCCCGACGAGCAGTGGGGCGAGCGTCCAAAGGCGTTCGTCACCCTCAAGGAGGGCGAGGAGACAACCGAAGAGGAGATCATAAACTTCGTCAAGGAAAACATCGCCCGCTTCAAGGCCCCGGCGGCCGTGGAGTTTGGTGATCTGCCCAAGACCGCCACCGGCAAGGTCCAGAAATTCCAGCTACGCGAGAAAGCGTGGGAGGGGCAAGAGAAGCGCGTTGGCTAACCCGTAAATCGTGCGGGATGGAGAAAGGTAGAGCATGACCGTTACGCCGGACGTAAGGCAACGCGGGACACCGCAGGTCGATTTTATAAACGTAAATCGGCTCCTCTCCGATGAGGAGCGCGAGACCCGCGATAAGGTCCGGGCGTTCGTCGACGAAAAGGTCGTGCCCACCGCGGCCGAGTATTGGGACAAAGCACAGTTCCCGTTTGATTTACTGCTGGAGCTCGGGGCAACCAGGATCATGGGCGGCTCTTTCGAGAAGGAGTACGGGTGCGCCGGCTGGAGCGATGTAGCTTACGGATTGGCTATAGCCGAGTTGGCTCGGGGCTCGGGGAGCCTGGCGACGTTCTTGCACGTACAGAGCGGACTGGCGATGGCCGCCATCCACGCTTTAGGGAGCGAGGAGCAGAAGCAGCAGTGGTTACCTCCCATGGCGAAATGCGAGAAGGTTGGCTGCTTCGGCCTCACCGAGCCCGACGCCGGGAGCGACCCCGGCTCCATGGCTACAACCGCCGTGGTAAGTGACGGCGGATACGTCATAAACGGCGAGAAAAGGTGGATCGGCAACGGCTCTATGTGCGACGTAGCCGTGATCTGGGCCCGCACCGAAGACGATAATAGGATCGGTTGCTTCCTGGTCGAGAGCGACAACCCCGGCTACCACGCCGAGGTTCTCCCCCGCAAAGGCTCACAAAGAGCCGTCTGGCAGTCGCACATAGCCATGGAAGACTGCCACATCCCAGAAGATGCCAGGCTACCGGAGGCAAAGGGTCTGGGCTCTACACTTTCCGTCCTGACGCATTCGCGCTACGGGGTAGCGTGGGACGGGCTCGGGCAGGCTTTGGACTGCTACGAGACGGCGCTGGCGTACGCCAAGGAGCGCGAGCAGTTCGGCCAGCCGATAGCCTCCTTCCAGCTCGTGCAGCAGAAGCTCGTCGAGATGATCAACGAGATCTCGCTCGCTCAGCTTCTTTCGATCCATATGGGCCGGCTTAAGGACTCTGACGACCTCGACCCAGCGACCGTCTCCATGTTTAAGATGAACAACGTCGCCAAAGCCCGAAAAGTAGCCGCCCTCGCCCGCGACGTGCTGGGCGGCAACGGTATCTTGCTCGACTACCGCGTGATGGAGCACATGGCCGACCTCGAAGGCGTCTACACCTATGAGGGAACAAACGACGTCAACACGCTCATCGTCGGCCAGGCTATCACGGGCATCAAAGCCTTCGCTCCCGCGCCCCCCGAAAACCCCGAGCCCGAGAAGGGCGGTAAGGCCGAGCGAGCCGAAGAGAAAGCAGAATAAGAGCGCCTCGTTACGGTAACTCGACCTGCACCGAACCACGCAACGAACGTCCCTACCGTGGCAGCTTCACTTCTGCCCGCGGCGTCATGTTCAGCTTTTGCCCAGCGTAAGGTCAGCCGCGACGAGAGTGGGAAAACCTACGTTCTTTTCAACATGTGCAAGCACCGAGGCATGCAACTGCGTAGGTCGGGCGCGAGCAACGCCTCGCATTTCCCCTATCCCTACTTGGGGCACGTGGGTGGTGAAGACTTCTACGATCTTTTATGGCTCTACGCCTTCTGAAGTGAGGACCATCACGCTCGAACGCCGCCTGAGAAGGTCGTCTCTACTTGCTTGCCTTCAGGTAGGACCAGATCCTCTCCAAAATCTCTTCGCTTACCGACTCCCAGTAAGAAAACTCCTCCTGGCTCAGCACCTGCGAGGTACCCACGATCGCCGCTGTCCGGTTGATCTCGGCCGACACCTCGAGTACCCACATCCGGGCTACCGCCGCCCCGATATTACGTCCAACCGCCACCGCCCCGTTACCCCGCATGATGATGCCCCCTGCTCCTCCCAGGCGCTCCGCGAGGGCCTCGCCGGCTTCCCGATCGCGGATGAGCCGGGCGTCGTCATAAACGGGAACCTCTTCTCCAAGGAACGCTCCCTGGCCGTGGAGGGGGCGTATCGACACGCGCGCGGAGGTTATGGCCGTGGAGATCGGGGGTTGCGCCCGACAGATCCCTCCAACGTCTGGGCGGCCGTTGTAGACGGCCCAGTGGACCCAGGCCTCCCCAGGCACCCCCTCGGGGAGCTCGTCTCTTTCTAGCGAGACCTCCAGCAGATCGTCGTCGGGTTTCAGGGAGCCCAAGGGCTTGGGTGGGGTAATGAGAAAGCTATCTTGCTCTTCATGGCGGACGGAGACGTGACCGAAGGCGGTGACGAGCCCTTCGGCGGCCAAGGCGTGAGCAGCCCCGAGGATGTCCTCTCGCAAGTTCGCTCCCTAGCTGGAGGCGGGCACCGATCTTTGGGGTTCGTAGCTGAAGTGACTCTCGGTACCGTAGGTGAGGTAGCTCTCCGGCATGTCCGAGCCCCACAGCTCGTACCCTAGCTGCGCGACCTCCGGGGTCCAGCGGATGGGCACCCAGTCGGGGGCGAAGATGAGGAACCCGCCGGTCCAGAGCTCGACGCGGTTGCCCGACGGCTCGAAGAAGTACAGGAAGATGGCCCCGCTCGTCCCATGCTGCCCGGGTCCCCACTCGATCTCGATGCCGTTGTCGGACAGGATAGTGGCCGCCTGGATCACCTGATCCGGCGAGTCGAGGAAGAAGGCGACGTGATGGAGCAGCGGCCCGTTCTGGTTCTTGTTGTTCATGATGGCTATCTCGTGGGAGAGGTTGGTGCGGCTCATCCACGAGCCCAGGCGGTCGCCCTCCGGGCCCTCCGCGTAGTAGCGGTGGTGGATGCCGAGTTCGTTGGTGACCCACTCTTGC
>JAFAPF010000258.1 GCA_019247245.1 Rubrobacter sp.
ATCCTCGAGGACCTTCACCCGGGCTCAGGATCGAGACCCTCGGCGCGAGTTCCCTACCGAGCGGAATGAGGCTGTTCTCGTCGCCTGTTCCGTGCAGGAGGAGCAGGGTTATCGCCTCCTCGCTGGGCAGTTAGTGGCGGACGAACCTAGGGTTTTCGGCGCTAATTCATATGTTTCCTCTGCTCGACATGCCGTCTCTCGACTCTTTGAGACCTCCGCCATAGTAATTAGCACATGCCTCCTCCGAAACCTATCGAGTGTATAGGCTCACTATTTCCTACTAGGCCCCGCTTGGGGGTGTCCTTGGGGCACGAGGGTACGGATAAACTTGAGGTGTCAGGGCTACCCTGGGAGGTAGGAGACGCCACAAGCATACCAACAATATATTAGTAAGGAGATTATTAGGAAGGAGATGAATCAATGAGCGAACACGCAAGTCAACCAGAAGCGTTTCGATGCCGCCGACACGCTCGAACGGGTGCATGCAAGCTTCGCCCGGCAGTGGCTCATGAGGCTCCTCGGCGCTCGGATCGTAGAGGTCGGCCGCGGGGTCTGGCATGATAGAGTTACCCTTCCAAAGGAGTTGACCCAGCACAGAGCTACTTCCACGGTGCCGTTGCCGGCGCGATCGCAGACAACGCTGGCGGCTACCCCGCCCTCACCCTCGCCCCACCGGGCCACGAGGTGCTGACTGTTGAGTATAAGATCAACTTCCTCGCGCCCGCGCTGGGCGAGAAGCTCGGGGCGCGTGGCGAGGTATTGATCACCGGCCGACGCCTGTTTGTCTGCAGGGCCGAGGTCGTCGCCGTTTCCAACGGAGAAGAGGTCTCCTGTGCCGCGCTGCAACAGACGATCTCCCTGGCACCATCCCAAACTGAACAGAAAGGCTCCTGAAGCTGTCCGCCGAGCTTCTAGATGATGTGCCAAACAGCTAGAATTAAGCCGTGAACGGTCGCACATACCCGCACCGGAGCAAATAATGCTATGTTAGAAGCCGCCATCGGCGCGCTTCTCCCCGTCTTCTTCGTGCTCGTGCTGGGCTACGCCGCCGGTCGTGCGAAGCGGTTCGATGCCGACCAGGCCGCGGGGCTGAACGATCTCGTGCTAGGCTATGCCCTGCCCGCTAGCCTGTTCGTTGGGACCGTGCGGACTCCACGTGAGCAGCTCCTACAAGACGTCACTTTCATCCTCGCTCTGTTCATCGCCTTCATCGCCCCCTATATCCTCACGCTCGCGCTTAGCCGTCTCCTGTTCCACCACTCCCCCGGAACGGCGGGCCTCCAGGCGTTAAGCGTAGGCTTCCCCACCGCAACGTTCCTCGGACCTGCAATCCTGTCGGGGCTGTTCGGCGAGACCAGCGCCATCACGGTCGCGATCGCCGCCGTCGTTTCTAGCCTGTTCCTGATCGCCCCAACCCAGGTACTGCTCGAACTCGACCACGGTGCGTACGAAGAGGCATCAAAGACCCAACAAACGGGATCTACCCGTCCCGGCATCGGTGCCGTCGTGGGCTCCGCGACCGTAAGAGCACTTCGGACGCCGTACGTATCGTCGCCACTGTTGGGTATAGCACTCGTGCTGTTGGGCCTCTCTGTCCCAGGAGTCTTCGATAACATGCTTGAGCTAATAGGTCACACTACTTCGGGTGTGGCGACTTTCGCCGCCGGCCTTACACTGGCAGCGCACAAGATCTCCCTGAACGTCGAAGTCATGCTCAACACGCTGCTAAAGATGGTCGCTCAGCCCGTCCTGATGGCCGCTCTGGTGCTCGCGCTCGGGATCGCCGCTCCCACAGCTCGTGAAGCCATCGTGATCTGTGCGCTACCCTCAGCGGTAATGCCTACCATCCTGTCCACGCGCTACCGGATGTATGAGTCCGAGGCGTCCTCCACGCTGGTTTTTACCTCGCTGCTCATGATCGTGACGATTCCGATCGTCGTCTTCCTCACCGGTCGCTGAGGTGGCTGAGCCCGCCCATTGGTAGACGAAGAGAAGGGTCCGCACGAGGCACAACTCTTATGCGTGGGCGTCATCGATCACCGGAGGGTGGAGTAGTGACCCTCTTCGTGCTGGCGCTGGTCCTCTCCTCGGCCTTTTCCATGCTACCTGGAACCTCCTCACCAAGCGCGTCGGCGGGGATACCGTTTTAATCTGACTCTTCGCTGCGCTCGCGGTGATATACGCGCCCCTGGCAGTCGGCGTGATTGTTCTTCAGCAGCCATGTATCGGCGGAGTTGAACTGCTGTTCATGACGGGGAGCATGGTTCTTCACCCGGCTGGCTTACTTCCTCTTGCTGAGTCAGGGCTATCGTATCGGAGATCTCTCGGTGGTTTATCAGCTGCCCCGCGGGATAGGACCGCTGTTAGCGACCGTAGCCGCGATGGCCTTCTTTGACGAACGACCCTCACTACTTACCCTCTCGGGTGCGCTCCTGGTCGCCCTCGGCGTGTTACGCCCCGCCCGGCAGCTCGGAAGATCCGGGAGTCGAAGGCAACCTCGGCAGTGGCTTATGCCCTCCTCATCGGCGTCCTTATAGCCTCCTACACCCTCTGAGATAAGCACGCTGAGTGCGCTCCTGATCCCGCCGATCTTGTGCCTGGGCCAAATTACCTGGGACGTGCGACCTTACTCACCCCGGTGGCGCTTCGTTGGCGAGAGGAGATACGGGCAACATGGAGTGCACACCGCCTCAAGGCGCTTGGCGCGGCAGTGCTCGGCCCCCTCTCCTACATACTCGTCCTGACGGCGCCGGTCGTGAGCCCCGTAAGCTACGTGGCCCCAACTCGGGCGATCGGTATCCTCATCGACGCCGTCATGGGCGCCCGCCTCCTCGCGGAAGGGGACGCTGGAAGTCGGCTCACCACCGCTGCGATAGTCCTGGGGGTACTGGTGCTAGCGCTAGGCTGAGCATTCTTATTAGTAATTATCTTACCTGGGCTCTTATACTGGCAGTCAGCCTCGGCAAAGGCGCTATGGCGGCGAACGCAAGCTGGCCATGCCCCCCTCCGCAAACCGGCCTGCAACTGAAGGTTAGGTCACGTTCAGCTGGTTGACTTAACCTGTACAGTCACTCCATGCCAAAGCCAATATCGTGAGGGACGGAGTACTGAATGACTACGGGCGAGTTGTCTTCTCGGAACGCCCTGTTGCAGTTGATGAACGGTTACAGGCCTCTTTAGGGAGGCTCTACACCGACGCTGGTTAAGATAACCAACACTATCCCTATCAGATCGATCTTACCATCATCGCAGGTGCCCCAGCCTAAAATAAGGGGCCTATTCAAGGCGAGCTGGTGGGTCAAGACCGACGAGAACCCCCTAGATCACTCCCCAGAGATCGCCGAGCATGGCTAAATAGCAAGAACCTTTGGTTGAGCTGTTTTCGTGGGATGGCTGCCTCCGATTCTTGGCAGCATAGGCATGCCCTACTAGGGCGTTTTGAGACAGTTACCTAGCTTTCCTCATCCTCACGCCACCCTGGAAGGCGGCGTGTATCTTCCTCACGAGGGTCTGCGAAGCCTCTGGGTGCCCTACTTCTCCTTCCGCCTTCATTCAAGTCGTCTCTAGTCCTGCGGATCTCCGTGGTACGTCTACCCGCCGGCCGAGTTCCCTGCGGCGCTCTCGTATCTGCACGGCTGCTTCTTCCCGAAAAGAGCTCGAAGCCCAACCAGACCACCGCCGCTGCGAGCACGAACTCCGTGCCGGGCCGTGGGATAAAGTTGATAACCGCGCCGATGATGAGGAGCCACGCGGCCTCACGAGGGTAGCGGCCCGCCCTGAGCGTGACCACCCCGAACAGCAACCAGCCCAGCGAAAAGAGCCAGGACGATAGCCTAAACCCCAGCGGCAGAGGTGTATCTTGCCCCAGAAGTTCGGGGGCCTCTCTAGCTAGGGACGGCACGCCGACAGCTTGATCCCAGGTGACGCCCACAAACAGTGCCGTACCTAAGAAAGCAGTCAGGAAAACTACTGCCCCCATAGAGCTGATGACCTCTGATTGGTCGGTGTACAGACCGACCAACCCTATCAGCAGCAGCACCCCGCCGAACAGGTAACCTAGAGCATAAAAGGTGAAGGTCCTCGTCAGGGCTACCTCGCTCAGGTGAGCGAAGTCGATGCGCAGGAAGCCCAGAAGAGCTGAAATCATGATCAGCGTTCCTGCCAGCATGGCTGCCAACCCACTCCACCGCTTGAGGTCTGAAGATGACACGCTGAGCTCCTTGCTTGAGCTTCTCCTAACAGGCGAATGATGGCATCAAGCGACGCC
>JAFAPF010000122.1 GCA_019247245.1 Rubrobacter sp.
TCTTCTAAGAAGAAGCTAGGGCAAAGAGGGTTGGGGCTTTCTACCCTGACCCTCTTTTTTATACTTATTAGGCTCTTGGGTTTCCGGGAGAATGTTCCACCGAGCAGTAAAAAGGCTGGGCCACCTTGTGGTAGAAGCGAAAGCTCAACCCAGATGCCCGAGTATACACCTATTAATCTGCCTTGTCCTATATACCCTGCTCTAAAGCCTCGAGCTTGGAGGTGAGAAGCCGGTTTACCTAGGCGTAGCGTTGGGGATAACAAGCCTGGCTGGGCTTCTAGGTGATCGTAGGAGGGGGCCGACCCGGTGGAATCGATAAGTTTCGCCGGTATGTCCTCACCCTAAAGATAGCAGCTGGATCCACCGATGGATGTACCCAAGGACACTCGTTGAAGGTCGCCGCCTTCGCTGGCGGGGTCGGCGGTGCGAAGCTTGCGGGGGGTCTACAGGCCACCCTGGCGCCGACGGACCTCTGCGTCGTCGTCAACACAGCCGACGACTTCGACATCTGGGGCCTGCGCGTGTGCCCGGACCTCGATACTGTAATGTACGCACTAGCTGCCCTCGCCAACCCCGAGACCGGTTGGGGTATCAAGGATGACTCGTTCGGTGCTCTCGGTATGATCTCTACCTATGGCGAGGAGGACTGGTTCAGGCTTGGCGATAAGGACCTAGCAACCCACATCTTGCGCACGCATAGGCTGCGTGCCGGGATGCGCCTCACGGAGGTCACCGCTGGCCTCGCTGACGGGCTCGGGGTACGGACGACGCTGTTGCCCATGTGTGATGAACGCGTCTCGACCATGCTGAAGACGCGCGCGGGCCTGCTTGACTTTCAGGAGTACTTCGCGCGTCGGGGACAAAAGGACGAGGTTTTGGGTGTGGAGCTGTGTGGTATAGACAACGCTCGTATTCCGGCGGAGGTTTCGAAGGCGATCGCCGGGGCGGAGGCGATAATCTTCTGCCCCTCGAACCCGGTGGTGAGCCTCGGTCCGATCCTCGCCGTGCCAGGAATGCACGAGCTTCTGGCGGGCTCCTCCGCGCCTAAGATCGCGGTGAGCCCCATCGTTGGAGGCAGGGCACTCAAGGGCCCGGCAGACAAGATGCTCCGCTCTCTGGGACATGAGGTCTCAGCTACGGGCGTCGCCCGGATGTACTCTGGATTGGTCAATGGTTTCGTGGTTGACCAAGTTGATAGGGAGGAACAGGTTTCGATCTCGGCGCTCGGAATGCACGTTCTCGTGACGGACGCGGTGATGCGCAACGAGACCGACCGAGAGCGCCTGGCACGGGAGGTTTTACGCTTCTGCTCGGGGTTAGAAACTAGATGACGCTTTTCGCGGTGGTACCGGTGAAGGACCTTACGGGGACCAAGAGTCGGCTCAAGCCGGTCCTGAACCCGTTCGGTAGGGCTGGGCTGACGATATACATGATGAAGAACGTCCTCGCTGCGCTGCGAGAGGCCGGGGTAGAGCACGCCTGTGTGGTGAGCCCGGACTCAACGGTATTGCAGATGGCCGAGGAAGCAGGCGCTGCTACCCTATTGCAAGAGAGCCGCGGCCTGAACCCGGCGCTTGAGGAGGCCCGGGAGTGGGCGACCGCCGAGGGCGCGTCGGCTCTGCTGGTCTTTCCAGCCGATCTACCGCTCTTGTGCGCGCCAGACGTTGAGGCGGTGCTGGAGGCAGCAGATGAGGACGAGGGGCCGCTCGTGGTGATCTCGCCGGATGCTGCGGGCACCGGCACGAACGCGCTCTTGTTGCGTCCTCCGGACGCCTTGCCGTTCTTGTTCGGGTCGAACAGCTTCGAGAGCCACCTGGACGGGGCTCGAGAGCGAGGGATACAAGTTCAGGTGTGCGAGCGCACTCGCCTAGCCTTTGACATCGACACCGCCGAGGATCTGGCGGCGTTCGGCGAGCGTCACGCAGACGCACGTATGAGAGAGCGCGGGCAGCCCTCGGAAGGGCTACAAGTGCTGCCCGTGGACGGGATCCCTGAGGTACGACCGGGCGACGATTTGGCCGACCATATCATCCGCACTACAGACGACGATTTGCTCAGGACAGGTGACGTCGTGGTAGTGACGCATAAGATCGTGAGCAAGGCTGAGGGGCGCCTCGTAGACCTCGACACCGTCGAGCCGTCCTCTCTTGCCAAAGACTTCGCCGATCGATACGACAAAGATCCGCGCCACATCGAGGTCGTCCTCCGCGAGAGCCGCCGTATCGTGCGGATGGATCGCGGCATCATCATCTCCGAGACACGCCATGGCTTCGTCTGCGCTAACGCCGGCGTCGACACCTCGAACGTTCCCGGCAGCGATACGGTCTGCCTCCTCCCCGTAGACCCAGACGCCTCCGCGCGGAGGCTCCGCGACGCCCTGGTTTCTAAGACGGAAGCAGACCTTGCGGTCATCGTCTCCGACTCGTTCGGGCGGCCGTGGCGACAGGGCATCACCAACGTTGCCATAGGGGTAGCTGGCATGCACCCGTTAGCCGACTATCGTGGTGAGAAGGATCTCCACGGCCAGCTCCTCGCTACGAGCATTCTAGCGATAGCTGACGAGTTGGCTTCGGCCGCCGAACTCGTTATGGGCAAAACGGCCAACGTTCCGGTCGCCGTGGTGCGTAACTACCCATATAGAAGCTGTCCCGGGAACGCTCAACACCTGCTCATGGAGCCCGAAAGAGATCTCTTCCGGTAGCTAAGCCCGCGCTGAGCCCTCGATTTTTGAGAAATATTTGCTAAATCCGACAAAAAATGTCGTATTTAGCGTTGACTGATGCGGGCCCGTTGCTTAGTATCTAAGGCCATGGAGTCGGGAACCGCACGAGGATACGCGGCAGGGCTCGATCGCCGGGGTCTCTGCACGGGCGTGCGATGTAGCGTCTGTAGCTGAACCTCACCCCTTTTTCGAGCAACCTAAAGTCTTATCTCTTTTTTAGGGAGGAGCGTAATGCCTGAAGCTATGCGTTCTGAGCAACGTTTGAATAGATCACATACACTTCCCAGCTCTAAAGAGCTTGCGTGGGAAGCGAAGCGTCTCGAGAGTGCTCAACCAGAGGAAATCCTGAAATGGGGGCTCGCCGTGTACGGAGAGAGGTTGACGCTCTCGGTCTCCTTCGGCGGGGCTGAGGGGATGGTACTCCTCGACATGCTAGACCGTATTATTAGTGATGCGGGTGCTCCCGATATACGGGTCTTCACGCTAGATACAGGTTTTCTCTTTGAAGAGACGGTACGTTACCGGGAGGAAGTCATGCAGCGGTACGACCTGCAGCTGGAGGTAATACGCCCGTGGTTGACGGTGGCCGAGCAGGTTGCGTTATACGGTGATCAGCTCTACAGCTGCAAGCCGAACATCTGCTGCCAGATTCGGAAGGTCGAGCCGCAGGAGCGGGCCTTGAGGGGCTACGATGCGTGGGTGACCGGCATCCGGCGGGACCAGACGCCGCAGCGGACGGACACTCCCGTAGTGAGGTGGGAGGAGCGTTTCGGGGTGGCCAAGATCGCCCCGCTCGCTGCCTGGGATACCGCGAGGGTCGAGGAGTACGTGAGGGAGCGCGATATCCCCCTGAATCCCCTCTTGAGCAAGGGTTACCGCAGCATTGGGTGCGAGCCGTGCACGCGGCCGGTGGCCCCGGAAGAAGATCCCCGGGCCGGGCGTTGGTCGGGTACGGGGAAGACCGAGTGTGGCCTTCACTGGGTAGGAGGGCAGCCGGTACGTGCAGTTTCTTAGGGAGAGCCAGAGGCTTAACAAGGTAGAGAAGATAAAGCTCAAGCGTCACCCTTTAGAGGTGCGCCACGCGGTCATAGAGACGTACTCCAAGCGGGGCATACAAGCTATAGACGAGGTGCCGGGTGAGTACGAGCGCCTCAAGTGGGTTGGCATCTACCCGCAAAACCAGGGTGGGAATGCCTTCATGCTCCGGATAAAGGTTCCCGGGGGTCTGCTTACACCTGAGCAAGCGCAGGTCATAGGACAGGTGGCCCTCGATTTCGCTAACGGGCCGATCCCTAACCCACACTTCGGGAACAACTTCCTGGATATTACGACACGCCAGGATATCCAGATGCATTGGATCCGGATGGAGAACGTGCCGGAGATCTGGTGCAGGCTCGAAGAGGTCGGCATGACCACCGTCCAAGCTTGCGGCGACTCGGCTCGTAACGTCCTCTGCTGTCCGGTCTCGGGGATAGACTATAAGGAGGTCCTCGACGCCTACCCTGTGGCGCGGGCCATCTCAGGCTACTTTACCGGCAACCGCGAGTATGCCAACTTACCCCGTAAGTTCAAGATGAGCGTTACGGGATGCGTCGAGGACTGCGCCCAGGCCGAGATCAACGACATCGGTATGCTCCCGGCACGCCTGGAAGATGGCACCGTCGGCTTCAACGTACGCGTGGGGGGTGGACTCTCCGATGGGCCGAGGCTGGCTTCGGACATAGACGTCTTCGTCACACCGGAGCAGGCGGTAGAGATCACGCGGGGCATCGCTCAGGTCTACGGGGAGCTTGGGGATCGTGAGAACCGCTGGACGTGCCGGATGCGCTACCTTGTGCAGGAGCTAGGGCCAGAAGGCTTCCGGGAGGAACTCGAAAAGCGTGCTGCCTTCGAGCTTATGCCCGCGGGCGAGGACCTCACGAAGCACTACCGGGGCGACCACATAGGTGTTCATCTTCAGAAGGAGAACGGCCTCTACTACATCGGCCTCAATGTCACCGTCGGCCGGATGAGCGGCGAGGACTTCGCCGAGGCGGGACGCCTCGCCGGGAAGTATGGTGGGGAGATTCGTCTCGCCACCGACCAGAACCTCATTATCACCGACGTTTCGGAAGAGCGGCTAGATGAGCTCCTCGCGGAGCCGTTGCTCAAGCGGTACTCGCCGAACCCTAAAGCTTTCGAGCGTGGGGTGGTGGCGTGCACGGGGAATGAGTTCTGCCGCTTCGCAATCGTGGAGACTAAGATACGGGCCGTCGAGTGGGCGCGGGAGATGGACAGGAGGATTGGAGATGTCGGTCAAGAGGCCATAAGGATGCACTTCTCGGGTTGTTCGGCTTCATGCGCCCAGCCCCAGATCGGGGACATTGGCTTTAGGGGCGAGACCGCCAAGACCAGGGACGCTATCGTCGAGGGTGTGGATATCGGCTTGGGAGGCTCTTTGGGACACGATGCAGCGTTTATAGACTGGATCGAGGGCGCTAAGCCCGCCGACGACGTGCCGGATGTCTTGGTGGCGGTAATGAAGAGGTTCAAGGACGAGCGTCGCGGGAGCGAGCGGTTTCACGAGTGGGTGCGTCGCAAGCCCAACGAAGAGCTTCGGGAGACGCTACGTAACTGCGGCAGGAATAGGGAGCGCGGCTAGTGGCTGGCTTCGACATCCGGGAGTTTATGAATGACATCGAGGAGGCGCCTGGGAAGGTTTGGTTCTGGGACCTCGAGCAAGCAGTCATTGACGCCAATAGGTGTGTGCAATGCGGAGTGTGCGTAGCCGCCTGTCCGACCGACTCCATCGGTATCGGGGAGGATGACCTGCCGACGCTGATCAAGATGTGCACGGGCTGCTCGCTGTGCTGGGACTTCTGTCCTCGTGGGGGCCTTCAGTACGAGACGACGTGGAAGATCACGGGCAACGCCGAAGCGCGAACCATAGAGGGGATCGGGCACGTCGAAGAGAGCTACACGGCGCGGGTTAACCCTATGATAAAGGGTGCTCAGGATGGCGGGGTGGTGAGCGCGCTCCTGATCTCGCTGCTCGAAGCCGGGGAGATAGACGGCGCCTTGGTCGCGCGCGAGAGCGAGACGGAGCGGTGGAAGGGCGAGGCTTTTCTCGCGCGCACGCCCGAGGAGGTGCGCGAGTGTGCAGGGAGCTTCTACAATCAAACGCTTGCTTTGGGACACGCGGATTTCAAGGGGTACGACCTGCCGTCCAACCCGAGGATAGCTGTTGTCGGGACGCCGTGTGAGATCGAGGGGATAAAGGCCATGCAGGCGCGCCCGTGGACCTGGGGATCTTCGCGCGTGGAGGCTATAACACTGACCATCGCGCTCCTCTGCACGAAGAGCTTTAACTACGAGAAGCTAATGCTGGAGGAACTCCGGGACAAGCGCGGCGTTGACCTGGACAACGTCGGCCGGGTTGACGTTATCCGCGGGAAGTTGATCGTACAGGACCTCGATGGAGAGATGCTCATAGAGGAGCCGATCCGGGACTTTCACGGGGCCGCCTTGAAGGGCTGCGATGAGTGTGCGGACTTTATAGGCCATGCGGCGGACATCTCGGTCGGAAGCGTTGGGAGCACCGATGGGTACTCCAGCGTCATTATCCGGAGTGAGGAAGGGCTGGTGGCGTTCGAGCACGTGCGTCCGAAATTGGAGCTGCGAGAGCTTGACAGGGCAGAGGCTTTGAATAAGCTGGACGCTCTGGATAAGCGAATCGCATTCAACAGCCTGAAAAGGGTTTTCGACCCCGATGCTCCCCTGTTTATAGACTTCGAGGAGCACCTGAAGCATTACTGCGGGACAGATCGGGCACCGGTTGAACACGATGCCGTGAGGTACTAGTGGAGGATCCACGCGTAAAACTCGCCCTGCCTGAGGAACCCATACAGTTGCGGGCCGCGACGCGTGCGCTAATCGAGGATTCTCCCAAGGAGGGTATACGCCTCGTAAACGCCGGGTTTCCTATGGCCGACTTCTTGTGGAAGGAGTGGGGAGCGCAGCTGGAAGGGATGGGAATGGATCGCGCGAAGTTCTTACACGTGACCCGCGGGTACGCCGGGGAGATTCGGCTCTGGGTGATGGGTGAGCGTCCTTGGGAGCACTGCATCTCCGGACTCTCTGGCCGGATCCTGCGGCGGTTGCCCCGACAGAACTGGGAGCAAGAAGAGCCGACCCTCGCTGGCTGCGCTGAAGCCCACCGATGAGATCCGCGACGGAGTACGTGGGGATAGGGCCGCACGGTGGGGAGCTCGTAGACCGTAGGGTAGGGGAGGAGGAGTGCGCAGAGCGGCTCCAGAGGGCCGAAGAGCTACCGAAGGTGGCTCTAGGCCCCAGGACGCTCTCGGATCTAGAGATGATTTCGACCGGGGTCTTTTCACCCGTCACCGGCTTTATGGGCCGAGAGGATTACGAGTCCGTAGTCGAAACTATGCATCTTGCGAATGGTATCGTGTGGAGTATGCCCATTACCCTCCCCATCAACGATTATGAGGCGAACGGGTACGAGGAAGGAGGGGAAGTTGCGCTTACGAACGGCGAGGGCCGAGTGGTCGCAACCATGACTGTCACAGACCGTTACGCTTACGACAAGACTCTCGAAGCCAAGGCGGTCTACCGCACGGACGACGGAGACCACCCTGGGGTTGCCGCCCTTTACCGGCAGGGTGATATCCTGCTCGGCGGTGAGGTGACGCTGCTCGACGAGAAGCCGAACCCCAGACCGTTCCCAGAGTACTACTACGAACCCAGTCAGCTCCGGATGCTCTTTGCCGAGAGAGGATGGAGGCGGGTTGTAGGCTTCCAGACACGCAACCCGGTCCACAGGGCGCACGAACATATCCAGAAGAGCGCCTTGGAGACCGTAGACGGCCTCCTATTGAACCCGCTGGTCGGGGAAACCAAGTCAGACGATATTCCGGCCGCGGTCCGTATGAAGTCGTACGAGGTTATTTTGGACCGGTACTACCCAAAGCAGCGGACCGTGCTCGCGGTTTTCCCAGCGGCGATGCGCTACGCGGGCCCGCGCGAGGCTATCTTCCACGCGATGTGCCGCAAGAACTACGGCTGTACCCACTTCATCATCGGGCGGGATCATGCCGGCGTCGGCGACTACTACGGCACCTATGATGCCCAGCGTATCTTTGACGAGTTCACCCCGGAGGAGCTTGGTATCACCCCTC
>JAFAPF010000132.1 GCA_019247245.1 Rubrobacter sp.
TCGACTACGTCCATGTCGTCTATAGAGAGCCCAGCCTTTTTGAGTGCCTGGCGCGTGGCCGGGACTGGTCCTATGCCCATGTACGCCGGGTCCACCCCGGCGACGGCTGCTGATACGAGCCTGCCTGCCACCGGAAGCCCCAACTCCTCGGCTCTCTGCGCGCTGGTTATAAGCATCATCGATGCCCCGTCGTTTATACCTGACGAGTTCCCGGCGGTAGCGGTACCGCCATCGGGCTTGAAGACCGGTGGGAGCTTGGAGAGGCTTTCCTGGGTCGCTTCCTTGCGGACGTGCTCGTCCTCGGTGAACCGGATAATCTCCTTCTTCTGCTGGACCTCCACCGGCACGATTTGCTCGGCGAAGTAGCCTTCGTCTATGGCCCTGGCTGCTCGCTGATGGCTGCGCGCCGCGTACTCGTCCTGTTCCTCGCGGGTTATTCCATAGCGTTCGGCGACGTTCTCGGCGGTCATACCCATGTGGTAATCGTTAAAGGCGTCCCAAAGGCCATCGTAGACCATGTGGTCCACGATCTTGGCGTCCGGTAATCCCATCCGATAGCCGTAGCGCCCCTTTGGCAAGAGAAACGGCGCCTGGTTCATATTCTCGATGCCACCGGCGAGGATGACATCCGCCTCCCCGAGGGCTATCTCGTGTGCTGCGGAGACTATAGCTTGTAGTCCCGATCCGCACATTCTGTTAATGGTCATAGCAGGCGCCTCGACCGGGATGCCGGCGTTTATGCCCACCTGACGGGCCGGGTTCATGCCCTGGCCGGCCATGAGGATGTTGCCGACTATTACCTGCTCGATCTGTTCGGCCTCTATGCCCGACCGGGAGATGACCTCTTTGGCAACGATCGCCCCAAGCTCCGTAGCCGGGGCCTCCTTGAGCATCCCGCCGAACGTTCCAATCGCCGTCCTCAAGGGCGTGGAGATTACTATCTCCTGGCCGTTGTTGGCGAAACTCATCGTGCTTCTCCTCTCAGTTGTATTACTTCCGTCGCTTGGTGTCGCGCTGGCGCATATGTCTCTTTGCTCACCTCGTTGGTTACTACTCCGCCTCCTTGCTTTCCCTACCCCACTTGTATCTGTGCAGCGCCGCCACGCGATGGGACTTTTCGATAGCCTCCTAGCCCGCGGCGCTCTTCGCTAACTCTTCGAGCTTCTGGTCCAGATCCCGCGCGACCTCGTTCACCCGTTCATTGCCGAAGCGCTCGAAGATGGGTGTGACCTCGTCGTAGTCGATCCTGGTCGTGCCCCGCTCGTCTTCGTGGACGTAGATCCTCACCGGCACGTAGAGCCCGACCTCCGGGGCGTGTTCGAGCATCTGCTTGGCGATGAGAGGATTGCCTATCACGTAGAGCATCCCCTTCATGTCATGATGAGCAACCTGGGACATCCACGCGCCGTGGTCCATCTGGGCGAAGATCATGAAACCGCTCTCGCCGACGCGCTGCTCGATCTCGCGAACGAACTCATCCCACGTCTTGGTCGTACCCACCATCTCCGCGAAGCTTCTCGAGTTACCCTCACCCAAGACGGACTGAAGCGCCTTTATCACCTGCTCGTAGGGTTTGCTCGAGGGCACCGTCACGTGCCTATCCGTGAAGCTCAATGTTTCCATGATGTTGTCCTCATCTTATGTCGTTTTCTGGGTTTCTCCTCTACTGGCGCTCCCAAAGGCTTGAGGTTGCACATCGGTTCGGGGTCCGGCAACGGTACGTAAAGGTGGTACACACCCTCCCTTATCTTGAACCTCGCCTTTGGCAGGACAGAGGAGAAGAACTTGAGCGCGCGGCGGTTCTCCCCGAGAACCGTGCCGGTGAAAACCTCGATCTTCCGATGTACGGCTTCCTCGGCGAGACGCCTGAGTAGAAGCCTCCCGATCCCCCTCGATTGCCACCGGTCCTCTACCACGATCGCCATCTCCGCCTCGCTAGCTTCCTGGCGGGCGTACATGGCATGGCCTACTATCTCGTCACCCACCAGCGCAACGAGAGACTCCCTGTCGTGGTGATCCACCTCGGTGAGATAGGCTAGCGCCCACTCGGGCATGCGAGGCATTGGAAGGTGGAACCTTTTGCGAATGGTCTCGCCCGAGAGCCGGGAGAGCACCTCGCGAAGACCATCCTCGTCTCTGGGCGATACGGCCCTAATTTGTTCTCCGGAGCCATCCGGCAAAGCTATCCCCTCCCGGACCTCGCGTTCGAAGTTGGAGAAAGGAACGAGGATCGGCTCCTCCGGTT
>JAFAPF010000137.1 GCA_019247245.1 Rubrobacter sp.
CTGTCAATCTCGTGTTGATTGACCCAGCTCCGGAGGGTGCCATAGGAGACACCGATCTCACGGGGATTCTGGGGATAGGATGCTCCTCATCGAAAGCTCCAACAGCCGGATAGCTTCTGTACGAAATTCCGGAGGTAGGCCGGGTTCGTTCGTGGCAATGCTCTCCTTTCCGTGGACTGTTCTCAGCCTCAAACAGGCCACAGAACCGACGCAAGTCCACTATTCGATCCCTGCGACGCGGCTTAAAGATGTTCTTTAGTAGTCTTTGCCAGATATTCCCATAAGCGATCCAAATAGGCGCGTGCTAAGGAGATGCTTAGCCGAAGGGCATGACGCCCCTGCAATGATGCGTTTCAACCGATTGATGCCATCGTTGATCTGTGACCGCTTTAAGAAGGCATCTTGAACCTTCCTGAAATCTTGCAGGCTACGCTCTAGGTAAGCCACATTTTCCTGAGCTCTTTGTGTAAACAGCTCTGTTGCGACATCGTACACTCGCATGTCCAATTTGTTCAGCTCTCGAATCTTGCAAATATTTCTTTTACTAAATGTGATAAGCCGAGCTTCGTTCTTTGTGTTCAGCTTTGTATAAACAGGCCATTTCCCCCACCCTAATGCCTTACGGAATAGCATAAGGCTTTCGTCGAAGTACTCGGTTAGCCCGAAATAAACCAATTTGTTTTCGAGAACCTCAGTTGCTTTTTCCACTATTAGGTCGGGGTCGTGAAGGTCGATGTTATAAGAGCCTCTACCGAGCAAAATCTTGGTTTGTAGGTTGCTGAGTTCGGGGTTTCCGCTGTCAAGAAATCTATCAACATCGAAACGCTCAGGAGGATGCTCCCTCAGTGCAATGTATGGGCTCTTTCCCTCGCTCACGTGCTGGCAGAACGACTTGACCCGCTCAACTGGGTCCCTTAGGAAGGTGATCTTGGGGAGCAGATCTAGTTCGCTTTCTTCCGTTGTCAAAGGAGTATGGCCTGTGATAAGAGTCGTCTTTTCCTTTTCGTGATTGCTCAAACCCTTGTATCTCTCTAAATCCTTGGGAAAATTCCCAGTAAAAGTAAAGCTTTTTGCAGAGTACATGCGTCCCAGGCAATCTGACAAGGAACATCCACCGGTCTTCGGGATATGTACAAAGAATAGTTTCATTGCGTGTTTCGCCCCCCCCTCTTGCGGCGACTTTAACAACTATCGTAGGAGTGAGTATACATTTACGATACAGTGAACGAAGGAGTCGCCAAGCGCCCTTCGCGGTTACTGGACCTTGCAAAATCCACATAAGGGCACTAGATATTGTGGTTTTAGAGAACCTTACCTCTGAACGTTGCTGCCAATGGATTTTTAGGCACAGCTGTGGTTGACATATTGAAGAGCTTTGCCCCAAAACCCGTATATAGCCACTATATGTTGGGGCTTTGAGTAACTTTATCCCGATATGTTAGCTTGGCAAGAGACTTTGGTGTAAAGCCTACCTCCGGCCTCTGAGTTTATGACAAGGCTCTACTGAAACTGTCTGAAAAGCCTCGATACAGCCCAAATAAAGGCTTATGTACTGCCAAAACACAGTTACTTCGAACTATTTGACGCCTCTTACAGCACTTTGCGGGGGAGTTGACCCTACCATATAGAGTATGCGAGAGTATGCGTGTAGGTGCGCATTGGTTTAGAAGATCGACGCGGGAAAATAGCCGATCCTTTCAAGCACGGCATTCCAGAGAGAGCAAACTAGCTGGGTTCATATCATTACAAGCTTCTGTAGTGCAATCTCCTTACCAAACGGTAGCTGTCTAATGTGGATGCACCCACCTTCGTTCGATGCTAAACCAGCAGGCATATAAGGCGTTAACCTGCTAGTAAAGGCGAGAGGAAGGGTATACGTCAGAAATAATGTAGGTAGTGATCGACTCCCTAGGTGTATAACTCCTGAAACCCGCTGTTGTTCTGAAACCCGCCGGCGTTATATCCTCTGGCAGAGGTGAAGCAATGGAGGTAAGATCCTCTGTGTCAGACGTCCGGTACGCCTTAACAGTACTGCTCTCCACACCGCCGAAGTTGGATAGATCGTAAGTGAAGTACGTATCTTCTTCCGTATCGTTTGTAGTAACGATCACCAACGTCCCTGATGAGGGATCGTATGCTACCAAAGCATTCGGGTCGTCACTTCCTATGATCTGGTACCCAGGCCTTATAAAGCGGCTGTAATTCGCCATGGCATAGTAGCGTTTCGTACATATATAGCGGCAGTCTGAAGTTAGACGAGCGGGATCGTCAACAGAAATAAGCCCTTCCCCATAGGGAAGATCATGGTGCACAGCTTGCCAATAGACCCAAGCCCTCGGGTGCATCTGCTGCATATCGTCAAGTATTTGCCTGGATAACCTTAAAGCAGAGGCCGTATCGTTTGCCTCTTTATCGGGCTTTCTTCCAGTGCCAAACTCTGACATCCACAGCGTCTTCCCTTCTTTTCGTGCAAGATCCCATAACTCTCCGCGCTTATTACCCTTGTAAGGTTCCGTTATCCAGTAGCCATGAGTGTTTATCTGACTGATACAGTCTTTTGCAGTAGGATCATAGGATCTGTAACTCTCTATGGTGGCGTCTACCGTGTTTTCATCAGGTGCACTCACCCTTGTGTTCAACTCTTTTTCACTGAGTGCATCACAGACCTTGCGAATGATCTCCTTCTGTGTACTCGGTTGGAAGTTGGCTCCTTCCTGGCACGAAGATGCTTTGTTGCTCGCGCAGCCAGAGTAAGGCCAAATGATATGGGGGGAGTGTGGTTCATTCAGTGGTTCTACCGTACGGAACTCTATACCCCAGTAGTCACGAAAGTGCTCGACCACCGTCGCAAGGTAATACGCATACTTCTCATAAACCTGAGTGTGACTGTCGTCTTCTGGCTTTGGTAGATTGTCCCCACCTCTAACTTGGTTATTCCCCGAAGAACATCCGCTAAGCGTCATCCATGTCGGGGGAGAGTCTGCCCAGGCCTCAAAAATGTTTGCACCTCTATCCTTTGCTTTCTGTAGGATATCTCTCTGACTAGCGTCCGCTTCCCAGTTCCATTTTCCTTCGGAAGGCTCGAACGTAGGCACCTGTGCTCCAGGGTGAAATGATGTGGGGCATCCCTGCCCCTGCACCTCTCCCGCCCCAATGTTGTACCGGACGACGTTGAATCCCAGTCCCTTGGAAGGATCGAAAACAAGATCGGCTATAGCACTCTTCTTATCCTCCGGCCACCCTCCCACTCTTTCTGCCCACCAAGCAAGTGAGGTTCCCCAACCCTCAAACGGGTAACATACCTCGGGGTCCACCTTCACAGTCCCTGTAGATAAGAGCGGATCGCTTGTGCTGCTCGGCGAGCAGCTTGTAGCGCTAGACGGCGAATTACTCGATCCGTTCGGACTCTCGAAAGAGGATCCTTGAGAAGAACCATCACAGGCTGCCATAAAGAGGAGGAAGATCGCGACTGCTAAGGTGGATCGCAGCAGCGCTAACTTCCCGGGGTGGTCGCCAAGCATAAGTTTGGATTATACGCATATAGCGGTTTGGGACTGTGCTTACTTAGGGCCTCACTCTTTAGCATACCAGGCTTGCAGGTGTACATCATCGTTCTACATGGGTCTTCTAAGCAAGTCTTCATGCGCTCATAAGGGGCGGCTAAGCTCAGGACTACGCGCTATAGGGCCAACAGGAGATGCAAGTTCAGGCGTTCGTTAGCTACTTTTCAGACCGTTTCTAAAAAAGTGGCTTGCTCAACGACCAAGAACAGTGGAGAACGAGCTACCCCTTATTGCTACCAAAATATCAGGCGAGCATGTACGCGAGTCGAAGTGGCTAGTTGTCTGCTGATAGTTGAGTAGGAACGCGAGGGCGTAACTTTGAGCAACTCGTGAAGCAGCCAACTCACTAGAGCTAAGTCTAGTGTCCGCTACCGTCTAGATTGGCCTAGGAGCCCACAAGCTGGCCTCAGACGCTAGCACGGGTGTCGGGGATCCGCTTTCATGCAGCTCTCCCTTGTCTACGATTGCACAGGGTGCTGCAACTCTAAGCTCCAAGCGAGTAGTGATCTGTATAGTGCATTGGACTTTTGCTTTCGTACATCAAAAATGAGTTGGGCTGTGGATGCCGAGTGTGTAAGCAGTGTAGGCCGCAACCTCCCTCAACTCAAAGTAGAAATGCCAGACAAGATTGTGTTCTGCGGGACTTGTACTAGTTGGGGAGCCGTGAGCTGGCAGCCCCAGTTCCTGTGCCATGGCGAGCGAGCGGAACATGTGGAAGCGTTCACTCACCAACACTACGTTCTCCCAGCCCTCGCGCTTCGCTAGTGCCTCTACCTGCTGCAGGTTCTGATATGTGTTATCGCCTCCGACGCCTACCAGGACCTCGGACGGTAAGCCATAATATTCTAGGTAGCGTACGCCCGCTTCAGCTTCCGTGTAGGAGTCTTCTTCTGGGTTCCCCCCGGCCACCACTACCAGTGGTGCTATGCCCTCTTCGTATAGCGAAAGTGCATGGTCGAGTCGGGCACGGAACGCGGGTGAGGGCCACCCCTGCTCCTGGCCGGTGCCGAGCACGACGATAGCGTCCGCAGGGCGGGCGTCGTCGCGTCTACCGACGCTCTCTATCTGCAACACCGTGTACGAAACCCACAAGAGAACCAGGAGCATGAGGGCACCAGAAACCAGCAGTATCACGTTTCTCCGATGCTTCACCTTCACTCTCTACTTGCTCCATACTAGGTGAGGTGGGATACTACTCTGGTTACAGCTACAACTCCTAACTACTACCTGCCCTTTCTTGCGACCTGTCACTAGCTAATCATCACCTCTGTCCGATGGTGGCTAGGTACTCCATTGTTACGTATTCGCACCCCTGGAGCCTTTGTGAACGACTCAAATCTCCTTCGGGCTTGGGCCACCTACGCTGCGTACGATGTTAAGCAAGGTCACCACCTTGCCGCTGAATCGTTGGCTGTACCATTTCCTCGTCTCTTCGTTATAGCGCCGCTTCTCTTTTATGACAATGCCTTGAGAGGCTTCTTAGCGCGCTTCTCCAAAAACCGGAACAGCTCTTCAGTCGTCAAACTGTACCATTTTAGCTCTTCATAGTCATACAAACGTTCCTGCTTAGCAAAGGCTTGCCCTATTTGGTTTAGCTCTTTATTGAGCGAGTACCTCTCTGGTGTTGCCTTGTCCCTCTCGTTTCTTGGTCAGGTGCCCAACCGCTGGTTCTCCACCAGGAACTCAACAAGTGGATCGGGCGAAGTCGATCATTCGTTTTCTCCTACAAGCTCTGCTACAAGCCTCATGAGCCGATCTCATGCGTCTTCCACCGTGGGGATGCCGAACCATTGGGCCTTCCAATTTACCGCCTGTTGAGGGTCATCGTCCGCGGGGTGGGTTGAGGGAAATGTACTGCGGCGCTAAGGGTGAAGTAGCCCAAGATTCGCTGTCGTAATCCCCATCACCTCAATAGCAAAGGCCACTAAAACTATCATCCCACAACTACACTGATTACCGGACCATAGAGAAGATTACCCGCTAACCAGCCATCTACAGTACCTACGAGAGGCTAAACTTACCACCGCTAACGCCTAGCGCAATCCACTTAGGAATCCGTTGGGCCCAGCTAAGCGCTGCATCGCTTGTAGAAAGCTCTCTTCCCAGGGCTAGTAATCGCTCTATACGAAAAGTTTGCCGATCGCTTCCCTGTGCTGAAGGCATAATCACGCATCATTTCGCATCTCAGCTACCGTTATGTCGAACACCTACAAACACCTACATAATCTGCGATATGCGGGTTTATCTCAGGCAAGCAGTCACGAGAGCTGCAAAGGCTGGTTGTCTGCAGACTCGAGGCCTTCTTCTTTATAGCTTGTTAAAGTGGGCTTGGTTAGCAATCCTCTCGTACATCTCCACAACCCGTGGCTGGACTACTAGTTGGTCCAAGTGCTCAGCTGCTATACGGGCATTGATCTCCGCTGCACGATCTACTAACTCGTCGTCACTAACTGCTCGCCGGAGGGCCGCTGCTATGGGCTCGGGGTCCTCGGGATGCACTAGTATCCCCGACTCCCCATCCCGCACCAGCTCGCCTAGACAGCTGGTGTTCGACTGGATCGGAAACGAACCCATCAACATCGCCTCCAACGCAGAGGTGCTAAGCCCATCGCTTATGCTCAGCCCGATCGACACCCGTGCTCGGCCGTGCAAGCGTAGCATCTCTTCATGGGGACTCGGAGGGATAATGTCTATGGGTAGCCCGCTGGATTTAGCCAACAGTTCGGCGGCGACCTTGGTTTCCGAGGTCGGCAGGTAGATGGCTATGCGATAGCCCTTCTCCTTTAGCAGATCTGCGCAAAGCTCGATAGCACGCAGCCCCACCACCGCCCGGTAAGCCCACCCTTGGTACCCTTTCAACGCTATGAGGTGCCTTGCAGAGGTGGGGCCGGGCTGTCGAAGCTGGTGGGCTTGGGCGAGATTGACGCCTCCAGCAACTGGCAAAACCGAGAAACCTTCCCCTTTAAAGCCGAACTCTTTGGCCAACTTTATGTCCCTGTGGCATTCGCTATGGTAGTAGTCGCAGGCCGACATGACGGCTCTGATTCTCTTCTCGTGCTCGTCCAAGCGGCCGAAGAGGTGTATATCGCCTCCCCAGTTGCTCACGATCCAAGGAGGGAAGTTGCCTTTGAGTGTCTCTTTCGCTGCTAAGGTCAGATATCCTGCTTGCTGGATCTCCATCGAGTGGACGATATCTGGTTTGAGCCAGCGGATGATCCCCGCCAACCCCAAGGGAGAAAACCGATGAGCCTGGTACCTTAAGACTAAATACTTTATCAAACCAGAGCCCCTTCTTAATGGCCATACTCCCCTCAACCTAATGCTAGGGTCTAGTCCTTCAGGTCGAAACGCTGAGACACCGTATACAGTAACGTTTCTGAGATGTGGGTGTATCAGCTCAGAGGTGGAGGGGAACAGATGGATGTCCCAACTCCTATCTGATATCTGGTCGATCCAGCGGGCTGTGTGCACGCTGTTGGGTATTGCTACAAAAAGGATGCGCATAGTTATTTTCTTATCGAGGCGATAAACCCTGCTCGGGTCGACATGAGGGTTAACAATCTGAGACTAGCCATCTTTACAAAAAGGCTCTTTTTCTGCCACTTACATGTCTTTGAAGTTATTTGTACACAATTTCTTACTCTATACAAAATTCTATATACCGTCGTATGTTTACAACCTGCTCATGTCCTTGCCGGAACTCATGGAACATGTTGTACGTCCTGTAACTTACCTACTTGGTTAGCGTGAATTACTCTAGCTAGTATAGACGTAAGCGTATATTGAGGTTGCCAACCCAGTAACGCACGGATGCGTTGTACATCTGGTATTCGACGTTGCAAATCCTCAAAGCCGGGTTCTAATGCTTCAGAATAGGACATATAGGTAATGTCGGACTGGCTCTCGGTCATAGCCTTGATTCGCTCGGCGAGTTCTGTAATGGTGATTTCTTCAGTACTGCCAATATTGTATGTTTTCCCAGGAGCATTTGGGTGCTCAGCCAGCCCAACTATCGCTCTCACTAC
>JAFAPF010000316.1 GCA_019247245.1 Rubrobacter sp.
GGTTTGTGCATCAAAAGCAGGGGTTTATACGAGATGTGGTGGGTAGGTGCTCTGAGGGGTACAACTCCTTAGGGTAGTGGGATCGTTCCATAGGTATAAGGGAACCTTATTAACTTAATTTAGAAGCAGCCACCTAGAGGGATTACCCCTCCTCTGAGGGAGCGCCGCTTACTATCAGGACACGAAACTCGCTCTCAGAGCTATTTTATAGATCTGCCAGCAATCCGAGGAAGTGCACCGCTTTGCAACGCTCAAGGCTTTAGTTCATAGTCTATCGGAACTTTTGACATTCACCTTTTGGGCAATAGGTATAATAAAAGGCAGGTTACCTTTATTTGCTGGATTTGCACAATGAAAGTTACACGAATTCACTTAATAGCGAAACCTGCCAAGCCTTCTGAAGACCGTGCTACTACTGATCGGAAGGCATGAAATTCCTAAGGCGTCGAACACTCTGACGGTCCACTTTGTAGACCAGCGGTTCGGCTGCCAACCCATCTTCACCAGCGGCAGCCTTTATACACTCGATGAGGTTCTCCTCCACAAGCCAACCCGTCGAGGGAAGCACTCCTGCAAATAGTTGTAAGCGAATGTTGCCCTCCGAGGTCTCCTCACGATTCATAAGCTGCGGGGATGTTAGATAGAGTTCGAGGCCTCGCTGCTCCTCTAGCTCTTCAATCACCCGGTCTGCAGCCTCATCGTTTTTCAGCTGCACATCGATGGTATAGCTCTGCTGTCCAGAGCCGTATTTCGTTACGCTAGTGATAGAGCCGTTGGCAATGTATACATGCTCGCCAGAAGGAGTACGTAGGGTGGTGGTCCTGAGGCCAAACTCTTCTACTATACCCGCAGCTTTTGCTGATTCGACCCAGATGAAGTCTCCGACGTTGTACTGGCCCTCAAACAATATGAAAAACCCCGCGATGATATCCCGAAAGAAGCTCTGCGCACTGAAGCCTAGGACGGCTGCTAGGATGGAGGCACCCGCCACGGTTGGCAGTGCATTACGAAGGAAAATACTTACGATAAAGAGCGCAACGATGGCGAATGTAACGTAGCGGAGGATTTGGCGTACCAGGGTAACAGCGGTATCCCGGCGCTGTATACGAACCCGGTCACGGTAGGTGGTTCCACCTTCGGCTTCGGGTAAATGCCATCGTAGAATGCGCGGCACAAATCGCATGGATAGCTTATAGAAGAGGATAGCTAGCCCAACCACCACTACAGTAGCTACTAGATTCCCAATGAACTCTATGCTCACTAGGTACGCCAAGATGTTTCCAAAGAACGTCGCGACGTTCTCGAAGACGTTTCCGGTTGATTCGCCTAGCTGTCCGCCGGTATTTTTGGCCTGTTGAACGAGGCTGGTTGTCTCGCCGCCACGAGTTTGCTGGACCAGGATAATAAGCGGATACCTACTCATGCCCCCCCTTACAGCTGCTTTCTGCTGTTTGCTTTTGTGTCTTACACAAGCTCGTTTCTTATTTCCATCATCAATCATAAGGATTTACTTATGAAAAGGATAAGGAGCTTTCGAAGTATAAGGATTCCCAGAGGCAAGAGCCAGATGCCTACTCGAATTTCGAAACCAGGCAAACCTATCATGGACGGCTCAATACGTGTGCCCAATAGACGCTTCACCAGCGACTAGGACACCAACTATCCGCCCCTCCAGTCAATCCTCATGAAGGTCCGTGCTCCTGCTTACTGGACTAACTTCCCCTTTATTATCGAGAATTATCGAGAAGGCCGGGTAGAATGCTGACGACCGCAATCTCTTGTGGAGACTCACTGGCGTCTTAAGGTATGCTTGGCTGAGCTGAGGATGCTACGAAGGCGCTTCTGTAGGCTCTGCTTTCCCCGCTCCTTTATCGCTTGTGGCTCTAGGCGTTCTCGGAGGTTGGAGAGATCCTGGGCCATCCTGCTCCTGATCTCGGACATCTCATGCTCTATATGCTCGGGCGCCTGTACTGTGACCTGTACAGGCGCCTCTCCCGCAGTCGTTTGTTCCCGCTCTACCCTTTCTGTGTTGAGCGTCTTCTCACCCTCATTCTTGCCCTCGGGAATATGCTCTTCGATGACCTGGTTCAGCTCGGCTCCGATCAGCATGATAAAAGAAGAGTAGTAGATATAGAGCATAAGGATCACCACGCCTGCTAGCGAGCCGTAGGCAGCGTTGTAAGAGCCAAAGTTGCTGACATACAGCGAGAAGAGGAGTGAGAAGCAGTGAGACGCCTAATCTTGGTACTTGTGGCGGTTATTGTTACAGGGGCGATTATGGCGTTCGCGACTGGACCAGCAACTGCGTAGGTACCAACCTGATAATTCAAGGTGGGCTTGCTACCACCTACTTTGTAACGGCTAAGAAGTAGTAGCTGGCGAGATTGTTCGACACAGAGAGGTTGTGACCTCTTAGACAGGTATCGTCTCAGCGTCCTCTGGTGTCTTGTGGTAGCGCCAGAGGACGCTGAGACGATACCTGTCTAAGAGGT
>JAFAPF010000376.1 GCA_019247245.1 Rubrobacter sp.
TAATTGGGGGCCTCTTTATTATCTAGCAACGTTCCCCCCAGTAGGAACCCCGAGAGCACGAAAAACAGATCCACCCCTACCCCACCCAGGAACGGTGCGATATTGTAGTGATAGGACACCACCATGAGGATGGCCATGCCCCTCAAGCCATCTAGCTCTAGGTAATGATGAGAACGGGAACCTGCAATGTAGTTCTGCATTAGGTTAGGGTTAGCATAGCGCACCTCCGTTGGTTATGCTAACCCTAAAGCCTCCGAGGCATCGCACATGGACCAGACGAAAGCTACTTTAGACGTGCTCAGAGGCCTTCACGCTGCTTCTTTTACCAGCCTAAGAGTCAGCGGATCGTCACGACTTAGACTGTCGCCTGGCTGTCGGGAATGGACCTGCCTTGGGTAACCTTCTGTCTTGTGCGTGTTCTACAGGCTGGTGTATCTTGAGCCAGAGAAGGGATAAGAGTTCCCGGCTTTCCTGTTTCAGGGGTCACGGTTCTCAGCGTTCTCGAGGCCGTCGAGTATAGGGCCCAAGACCCTTTCGCGGGCGGCCTCGTACTCCCCAAGGCTCTCGGCCTTGCGGGCGAGCTCGGCCATCCAACCTGTGAGGCCGATACCGCCCTTGGCGGCCAGGATACGCCAGGTGAGGATGCGTTGAACCTTTTCTAGGGTTACTTCTTCGGGGTGGTTGCCTTCGAGCAGGTCTTCGAGGGCAGTGTGGAGGGCTTCAGCGGTTTCGAGCGGGAGACACAAGGTCACCGTGGGCTCGTTTTTCCCCAATGAAGTTACCGAACCTTCTCGAGATAGATACGGTCCCGGGTGACGATGATCTGAAGGTCCTCTGGTCCCCTGTGGAGGTACCCGCGCCACTCATTGGCGAAAACCTCGGATTCTCTTGCGTCCGTTATCAGCACGATACCCGCCTCGTTCTCATCGAGAACCACAGGATGCTCGGAGAGACGGCCCCGGCGGACGGGGTCGCGACGATAGATCGAGTTGCGCGACCGAAAACTCTGTACGCTGGATGGTGTCGTGTTCAGCTCCTGGGCAATCCAATCGTCCCCTCGTCCTTCTTCGACCCAGCGTTGGATCCTAGCTGCGTGTGGCTTTAGCGCTACTCTCCTGTTCCCCAAACCCCACCCTCCTTTTTGTCTTAACTTATATTGACCTTGTTATATGTACCACTTCTGGCGGCTTGCCGCTAGGGTAATCACGACATCTAGTCCTTCACTGGAGCCTCCGCGTGTTCTTAAGAGCGAATCGTACTCCTGAGGAGCTTATCGGCCGCGGCGAAGCCCGAGAGTACCGCGCCCTCTACCTTCGACCCTGCGAAGGCGTCACCGCAGAATATCAGAGGCAGCGGGCCCTCGACGTAGACGAACGCCTCTTCGTAAGGCTCGAGAGGCATGCTATGCTTCCAGCGATAGGCTGCGGTAGCCTTTATTTTCATCCCTACGTAGCCTTTCGCTTCTTCGAGTAGCAGGCGAACGATGGCATCGTCATCGCTTCGCATGTGTTCGCGGCTCCATTCTGGACCGGCGTGGATGGTGACGGCCGGGACCTCGGAGATACCTTTCTTCTGGTTATCGGAAACCCAGAAAAGAGGCTCGCCCCCGATCTGGACCCCGCCAGGCTCTGGTACCCCGCTGGGACCCTCGAGCAGCGCCATCACCGCCACGCATGGCTCATAGTTTATGCTTTCTAATGCCTTTCTCGCCTTAATAGGAAGGGTGATGCTGCTGCCGTCCACCAGCGCGAGCGTGGATGGCACGGGAGCGGTAAGTACGAGGGCATCGGCGGTATGGCTAAGATCCCCGGTGAAAACTTTCCAGACTCGATCGTCCGCTCTGAGGTGGGTTACCTCGGCGCGTGTTTGTACGTTGAGGTCACAGGCAAGGTGCTCGACGATAGTGGTCATGCCGTGCGCGCCTCGATATCGAGGGTGACCGTCGTCATGCTGCTTGCCATTTTGATCGGCGAAGCCGTGGGTCCAAATCTCGGCAACACCGGCGGAGATCCAGGTAGCAACCATCCTCTCGAAGCGCTCGTCGCGGACGGTAAAGAACTGCGCGCCATGGTCGAAGACCCCTTCCTGCAGGTGATCGGTTCTCATACGACCGCCGACCCTATCCACTTTTTCAAGTACTTTGACGCGCACACCCGTATCCTTGAGTATGCGCGCTGCGGTTAGGCCGGCAAGACCGGCACCCACAATTATGCAGGACTTCACGCTAAGGGCTCTTTCTTATGAGCCTCCGACTGGAGGAGCGTCGCTGCCCTCTGTATCGTTTGGAAGTGGATGTCTACGGTGTCTGATACCTCTCGGGCGTAACCGCCGGCCATCGTCACGGCGACGGGAATATCGCGCTCTCGGCAAGAACCGAAAACTAGCCGGTCACGCTCCGCTAGGCCCTCTTTGCTTACCGAGAGTCGGCCCAGGTGATCTCCCACGAATGGATCCGCTCCAGCCAGGAATATCGCAAGGCTCGCCCTGGCATGATCGAGAGCCTGCTCTAACCCCTTCGCGAGCGCTTCGAGGAACACGCCATCGTCGGCTCCATCTTGGAGCGCGATGTCGAGGTCGCTGCTCTCTTTGCGGAAGGGATAGTTCTTCGCACCGTGGACGGAGAAGGTGAAGATGCTAAGGTCTTCTTGCAGGATCGCTGCCGAGCCGTTGCCCTGGTGTACGTCGGTGTCGAGCACGACGACCTTTTCTACGAGCCCCTCGTCCCTCAAGGTACGTGCTGCGATAGCGGAGTCGTTCAGGACACAGAAGCCCTCGCCGCAGCCCGCAAAGGCATGGTGTGTGCCGCCGGCAAGGTTTGCAGCTAGCCCCTCTTCGAGGGCGGTGCGGCAGGCGTCCAAAGTACCGCCTGAGGACCGGCGTGAGCGCTCGACCATCATCTCGGACCAAGGGAAGCCAATCCGCCGCGTCTCCTTCATGGTGAGCGCCCCTGTAACCACCTTTCTAAGATAGCTGGGCTTGTGTGCACTCAGGATTTCGAGGTCTGTTGCCGCATGGGGGACGCGCAGCTCTCCAGGTTTACAGATGTCTCCCTGCTCAACCCTTTCACGGAGCATCGAGTACTTCTGCATCGGAAAGCGGTGTCCCTCCGGTAGCGGGAGCACGAACTTGTCCGAATAGAAGACCTTCACTTCTTACGTCCTTGCCTACACGCCTCTTGCTCCAGCATGCCTCTCATGCCGGGAAATGTAGTACATATCCACTCCGGATGTCGGGTAACAGTCGTTCCGTACTGCGATGTCGCCCGTGTTAGTGTCCGGAGTTCGTATTATGGATGATCCCTGACAGCGGCGGCTTTTCGAGCTAGCCCTCCGGAGGAGGGTTTATATCTCACACCTCCGGCCGGTCTTTACGGACTGGGAGGGGGCGGCGTGCTGACACACCCGGGTAGGTAGAAAACCGGTGCTCGAGGAGGGGAGAGAGAAGTGTGTCAGATACAAACCAGCCTGCAAAGTCACCGCCGTACCGGCAGATGCTCCCGAACCAACCATAAAACAGCGAGGTTAGAGGCTCTTACCCCCAACAGAGGTCAGAAAAGGCTACATAGGAGTCTTTCAACAGGCTCAGGATCTTTCGGAAACCGGTTGGTGCGGAGCTTGTAGACTAGGTCTCTACGACGGTTAATTTTCCTGTAACAGCTTCATTCGGCATGAGACGCACCCTGTTTATCATCCGCCGCCATGGGGTACCGAAATCGCGTCGTAGCGGCTATTTAACATGGAGGTTGAAGTGGCAAATGAGCTGCAGGGACGCAAGATTGCGATCCTGGCTGAGGATGGAGTCGAGCAAGTCGAGCTGGTGGAACCGCGCCGGGCTGTGGAGGAAGCTGGCGCCCAGGTAGAACTGCTGTCGACGAATACCGGGGAGATCCAGGCCGTCGAAGGGGAGATCAACCCGACCGACACCTTTCCTGTAGACCGAGCCGTGTCGGAGGCGTCGGCCGACGAGTATGATGCGCTGGTGCTGCCGGGCGGCGTTGCCAACCCCGACAACGTGCGGGTGAACCCGGATGCAGTGGGGTTCATCCGTGGTTTCTTCGAGC
>JAFAPF010000394.1 GCA_019247245.1 Rubrobacter sp.
GCCCGGTCCCCCAGCCCCTAAGATATCAGACCAACGCCCCGAAGGAAGGGGTTACCATTGTGACCGGATGCGGCCGGAGGGTTTCACGGAAAGTTCTGCTGCGGCGTAACGGAATCGCCCCTTCGGCGGTCGAAGTTGTTGAAATGAAAACGCCCGGCGTTTCGGTTTGCGAGGAGTGATGATGTGTCCAATATAGGGGTGCGGGAATGGGACGAGGGAGGTGTGCTGGTCGAGCTTAGGGGTGAGTTCGACCGGCACAACCTAGAGGATCTCCAAGAGACCTTGAACGACGTGGTCGCGCTCAAGCGACCCACTCTGGTGGAACTCTCCGAGGTGACCTTCCTCGACATAGAAACCAGCCGTGAGCTGGTGATTCGGACCCTGCTCTACGTCCACCGCTTAACTCTTCGCAACCCCTCGTGGCAGGTGCGAGCGAGTATAGTAGCGTGCGGGTTCGAGGCACGGGTTGTCTTTCACTCTGATCGAATATCCGAGCTATCCGCGCCCACCGAGTAAGGATCTGTTCGAGGAGATCGTCCAGCAGCACCAAGATTAGAAGTGGGAAAGGACGCTGCTGAACCTGACAGCAAGGCCTCGGTTCTCGACGACGTTATCGAAACGCTTCTATCCCTACTAACCCTTTATTAACGAGCTTACAGAAAGCCGGAAATATTGAGAGCGTGGGTTGTTGAGAGGGCTTCCTTCCCAGTGGCAGCCTTGTTCTCGATAAGCTCCCTTTATATCCACCTCATGAGGCACTCTGCGTGTTCGGGTTCAGTAGCTTCCAACGTTAGCTTTAGTTGGATTCATCGCGAAAGGTGAATATGCTTATCTGCTCTGCAGGCAGTGGATGAACGAGTAAGGCCACACCATATACACCACGGAGAACAGTCCAGACGTCAGCAGGCTCAGGGCCACGAGCCAAGCGTACCTGGGAGTGGTTTCGAGCACTCGTTCGTGCAGGGGTAGAAGCCCGCCCGGTGAGCAGCAGCTGACTTCGTCGACTCCGCATGCTGTCTTCGCCCCTCTCAGAACGAGCCGAAGAACCGGAGCGTGTTCTCGAGGCCCGCGACCAATTTCACTTCCGGACGCCAGCCCAAGATACGAGCAGCACACGCGGGGTCAATGGAGCTGCGCGCTTGCTCGCCAGGTTTGGCCGGACCATATCTAGGTGGCAGTTCCCTGCCCGACATGGTTCGCAGTAACTCGTAGAGCTGGTTGACGCTCGTTTCAATACCGGTCCCAACGTTGTATGCCCCAGAAGGTGACTCGTTTTCGAGGGCTAGCACGTTGGCACGAACGACGTCCTCGACGTAGACGTAGTCCCGGGTCTGCTCACCCGTGCCGTTTATAGTAGAACTTCTGTTGGCGGCCAGGTTTCCGGCAAAGATCGCTACAACCCCTGCCTCACCGTGCGGATCTTGGCGAGGACCGTAGACATTAGCGTAGCGAAGCGCCAAGTACGGGAGACCATATTGTAAGCGGTAAAAGTGCAGGTAGCGCTCGACGGCTAGTTTGGAGACGCCGTAGGGAGAGGAGGGGTACTGCGGATGATCCTCGGTAGCCGGAAACTCTTTCTGCTCTCCGTAGATCGCCCCTCCAGTCGAGGCGAAGACGACTTTGCCCACGCCCTGGTGCCGGACGCAGTTCTCGAGCAGCCGGATGCTGCCCAGCACGTTTACGTCGGCGTCAAAGTACGGCTCGCGAACGGAGCGCCGTACATCCATCTGGGCAGCTTGGTGAGAGAGGGCCTCAGGCTTAAACTCCTCGAAGACCCATGTGCAGCCGGACCTGATATCTGCTTCGTAAAACCGGGCATCGGCTGGAATGTTTTCGCGCTCGCCGCTCGAGAGATCATCGACGATGGCCACCTCGTGGCCTCGAGCAAGCAGATGCTCGGCTATATGCGAGCCTATGAAGCCAGCCCCGCCGGTCAAGAGGATCCTCACCTGGCGGGGCCTTCGGTTCTTTGCCCAGCCCACCCTTTTGCCTTGTGCCGTTGTTCGGCGAACCATCGGAGGGTATGAGAGAGGCCCTCTTGCGCAGAGATGCGCGGTTCCCAGTCAAGAGACTCACGAGCGCGGCTTATGTCGGGGCAGCGCCGCTTAGGATCATCTTCGGGGAGAGGCTTGTGGACGAGCTCACTGGAGCTATCCAAGAGCTTGAGGACGAGTTCGGCGGCCTCAAGTACAGTATATTCGGTAGGGTTGCCGAGGTTCACGGGACGTCTTTCGGAGCTATACATGAGGCGAATCATACCCTCGACGAGATCGTCTACGTATTGGAGGCTGCGCGTCTGGGAGCCGTCGCCGTATATTGTGATGTTTTCACCGGCGAGAGCCTGGGAGATAAAGTTCGGTATCATACGCCCATCGTCGGGGCGCATCCTGGGACCGTAGGTATTAAAGATACGCGCAATCCTGGTCTCCAGGCCGTGGTGGCGATGGTAGGCTACGGTCAAAGACTCAGCATAACGCTTTGCCTCGTCGTAGACTCCACGAATGCCTATAGGGTTGACATTCCCCCAATACTCCTCATGCTGAGGATGGACGAGCGGGTCGCCGTATACCTCACTCGTAGAGGCAAGCAAGAAGCGTGCGCCTCTGGCTTTCGCCAACCCCAGAGCATTATGGGTGCCCAAAGCGCCCACCTTGAGTATTGGGATGGGGATGCGCTCGAAATCGATAGGGCTTGCGGGCGAGGCGAGGTGGTAGATCTCATCCAAAGCGCCGGGGCACTCTATGTACGTCGAGACATCGTGGTGGACGTACTCGAAGTCTGGTGAGCCCCCCAGATAGGTTACGTTCTTCAGGGATCCCGTACGGAGGTTATCCATGCAGACCACCTTGTAACCCTCCGAGAGGAGCCGCTCGCAGAGATGACTACCGATAAACCCCGCTCCACCGGTCACTAGCACCCGAGGCTTTCTGGCCATGGCTTTAGCCACGACCGAAGCCCCGGTAGCGAATCCCGGCAGCTTTGACGTCTCGAGGATCTAGAGCGTTGCGGCCGTCGACCAGCACAGGCGGCTTCTCCATTAAGGAGGCCACACGGTTCAAGTCCAGCTCGCGAAATTCGTCCCACTCCGTGACCACCACCACCGCGTGCGCCCCTTTAAGCGCCTCGTACGGGTCGAAGACGACCCTGAGGCTTGGCAAGAGTTCGGCGGCCTTCTTTCCGGCGACGGGATCGTAGCCGAAGACCCGTGCACCGCGCTGGTCAAGCAAATGGGCGATCTCGAGACTTGGGGCCTCCCTGAGATCGTCAGTGTTGGGCTTGAACGTGAGCCCCAGGAGAGCTATGCGTTTGCCCTTTAAGGTGTGCAAATCCCTCTGAAGCTTCGCGATAACTCGCCTGCGTTGATGCTCGTTCACCGTGACGCTGGCGTCAAGCAGAACGGGTTCGTGGTCGTACTCGCGGGCGATGGAGCGTAAAGCCGCAACGTCCTTCGGGAAGCAGGAGCCACCCCAGCCGATGCCAGCGCTCAGGAAGCGACGACCGATGCGCTCATCTAGGCCCATCCCATGCGCGACACTTGTTACGTCAGCCCCAACTAGCTCGCAGATGGTGGCCACCTCGTTGATAAAGCTGATCTTGGTGGCTAGAAAAGCGTTGGCAGCATATTTGATCATCTCCGCGCTCGCGAGGTCAGTGGTCACAAATGGGACCACATCCTTGGGCCTTGGGTCCAGTTGCGTAGGGAAGGTCTGCTCGATTATGGGCTCGTAAAGCGCCCTCATGGTGTCCAAAGCATCCCGCGTATCGGCCCCGAGCACGATCCTGTCCGGAAACAAAGAGTCGTAGATCGCGCTCCCCTCCCGCAAGAACTCCGGGTTCGATACCACCCGGTAGGCTATGGTACCGTTCCCACCCTCAGCAGCACCCTCCTCGATGAGCATCGAGACGTAGTCGCCCGAGCCTACGGGCACAGTACTCTTGTTGACCACCACGAGTGGGCGTAGCCGCTCTATTCCCGAGAGTGCGTCTCCTATCTCCCGGGCGACCGCTCCCACGCTCGAGAGGTCTGCCGAACCATCGTTCCCCTGCGGCGTATCCACCGCGATGAATAACACGTCCGCCCCGTGGACTGTCTTCGAAAGCTCCGTTGAGAAGCGCAAGCATCCCCGACGAGCGCCTCCCCTCACAAGCTCCTCAAGACCGGGTTCATAAATCGGCGTCCGGCCTTCCTTGAGGAACGCTATACGTACCTCATCCCTGTCAACACACGTCACCTGGTACCCAAGATGAGCGAGGCACGCTCCCGTGGTGAGCCCTACATAACCGGCCCCAACGACACCGATGTTAAACTCTTCGATCAAAACCCGATCTCCAAACTAGCGTTATGAGCCATCTCGAACGGCGACCAAAGATCCGTGCCCTTTGCTCGATATTACCCGTATATCTTACAAGAAAGTTACAAGAAAGCAGGTTAGCGATAGCGACGCTAGTAGGCGCCCTTGCCACGCAAAACAGCATCGACGGTTTTCAGAATTATCTTTATGTCCAGAGAGAGAGACCAGTTCTCTATGTAGTAGAGGTCTAGGCGAACCATATCTTCGAAAGAAAGCTCACTCCGGCCGCTAGTCTGCCAGTAGCCGGTGATACCAGGGATGGCTGCGAGGCGCTTTTTGTGCAGCTCTCCCATCCGCTCGTAGTCCCTCAAAGGCAGAGGGCGCGGCCCTACGAGGCTCATCTCGCCCAGGAGGACGTTTATGAGCTGTGGCAGCTCGTCTATGCTCCAGCGCCTTATGAAGCGGCCGACGGGAGTGATACGTGGATCGTTTTTTATCTTGAAGATTGCACCGTCAGCCTCGTTTTGTGCTTCTAGCTCCACTTGGCGCTCCTCGGCATCGATGTACATAGAGCGGAATTTATAGCAGAGGAATACCTTCTCGTCCGCTCCGACGCGCTTTTGAAAAAAGAGCACCGGTCCCGGTGACGTCGCCTTGATAAGGATCGCCACCGACATAAGCAACGGGGAGAGCAAGACCAAGCCGAAGAGCGAAACCAAGACATCCAGTAGGCGCTTGAGCCCTCTCTGGGTGTTGTCCAAGTGCGGGTAACCGACCTCGAAGAGGGGTAACCCAACGTCGCCTGAAAGTACAGGCCTGCTCTTCATGAGCGTGATAGTACCCGGCACAACCTGGAGCTTTACACCGCGCAGGCGGACGGAGCGTACTAGGTCCAGAAGTGGCTCGTCCGCGAGTCGCTCGGCCCCGACCAGGAGGACGTTGCGTACCTCTGTCTCATCAAGCATCTTACGTAAGCGCTGCAGATCCACTTTCCCGTCCGAGAGATCTAGCTCCCCGACGAGGCTGTAGGCTGTAGCTGAGGCATCGAGCGTATGGATTAGGCGCTCCCGATCTTCCTCCGACGCGATGGTTAGGGTGGGCACGCGGAACGAGCCGCGGCGGTAGATCCACTCTATACTCTGCTCATAGAGGAGCCGCAGGAAACCGCTCACCACGAGCGATAAGAAGGCCGCAAGAAGGATGTTACCCAGCGTGAACCCGGTCTCCGGGTAAACAGACGACCCGATAGTGAGCAGCCCTGCCCACCATAGTATCGCGCCGATTAGCGCCCCGGGGTTGCGGCGCCTGATCGCCCTATCATATAGATCGTGAGCGGCGAAAAGGGCTAACCCCACCGCGAGCACGATCGGCAGCAAGGTTAAAGTCTCCTCAACCTGACCGTTGCCTACCAGGAACGCCGAAACCAGCACACCCACAGCCAAAGCCACGGCGTCCATAACGATCAACACCGTCATGCTCAAGGATCGCCGGAAAGCTTGAAAGTTGAAGATCTTTCTTGCCGCTTCCCTCAAACCGTGCTCCAAACGGTCACCGCCGTCTCCAGAGGCAGTATACAGCCTGCACGGTAACCCAGCCCACTCCTTTATTGGCGGGCAGAATCCTCTCGTAAGAGACTTTACGCTTTAGTCATCCCCTTCCGCATCAGGCGCTGCTTCAGTAACCGCAGCAAGAAAAGAAGGTTGCCGAACACGTAGCGCCGCCACAACCTCTTGGGCTCTATGAGGAGCCGCGCAAGCCATTCGAAGCCGTTGTCAGTGAGAAAGCGCGGTCCTCTCGCAAGTTCGCCAGAGACGTAGTCAAAGACGGCACCGCCGGTGAGGGCGACGCGGGCATCTATCCTATCCCAGTTATACATAAGCCAGCGCTCCTGCAGCGGCATGCCGAAGCCGAGGAGGAGTATGTCGGGCCTCACGGCGTTTACCTCTTCGAGCACGGCCTCGTTCTCGGGAGATTCGGGCGTATGATCGAAGTAACCGTGACGGAGGCCGACGATACGCAACTTAGGGTGGCGCAACAGCAGGCGGGCTGCGGCTTTTTGGGCGATGCCAGGTCGGCCGCCGAGGAAGAAGAGCGATATTCCTTTCGACTCAGCGAAGCTAGCCAGCTCCCAAGCCCAGTCGGCGTAGGTAATGCGCTCCGGGATACGCCTACCCAAGATGCGGGCCGCCAACATCACGCCCGCCCCGTCGCAGAACACCACCGGTGCCGCGTTAAAGAAGGTGCTCAGAGCGGGGTCTCGGTAGCAGAGGTTGAGGGCGTGGACGTTGACGTTCAGGATCGGAGCGTGATCCCCTTTGCGGACGGTTCTTAGGATCTTCGCGTGCAGCTCTACGAGGCTTATGGGGTCCACCCCAACCCCAAGAATACAAATCCGTTCCTTCAATAGGCTTCTTCTTGTTTCAACGTAGACCTATCGGCCGGCTCCCATCAAGGAGAACGCGCCATCGGTATCGGGCATAGTTTTTTCGGAGTAAACGGCATCCAGCCCGAAGAGCCTAAGTATGTCGATAGTCCTCTCCAGCTGGGCGGCCATTACCTGGTTTCGCCAACTATCTGCCAACCTCTCACCCGAGAGTACCGCGCTCCTTTCTCTACTAAGCAGCGAAGGCTTTTTCATCCTCTCAAAGATGCTTTCGTCAAAGTCTTTGCCCATAAAAGCGAACATGCGCCCGAGCTCGCTTTTGGGGTTTTCGGCCAGATTCTCGTAGAACGCTAGATGAGCCTCTCCGTAGTTAAGCTGTACGAGGGGCACGTAATTCTCGACGCACCAGGAGAAGACGTGGCGCTCGAAGTCTGTCTTCGCAGATCGCATCTCATCCTCGAAGGGCCAAAGAAAATCTTCTACCAGCGCCTTTTGTGAAAGGAAGTCGTTTACGTCTGGCTTCCAGCCGAGCTTGACCTTTGAGTTCGCCACGGCGCATGGATGGCGGAGTAGGAAGACCATGAGCATCTCAGGGAAGTTGGCGCGAATCCAACCCAGCATAAGGTTCGCCCGGATGTCCTTGATCAAACGCCGCTCTGAGACAAACCTGCTGTGGAATCGATCGGCCCAGCGGTTCCTGAGCGCGCCGGAGAGTATGGTCTGCGCCGGGTATAGAAACGCCTCTCGACGATCGTCCGGCCTGAGATATTGTTTGTGTCTGAAGTGTCTACAAATCTCGACCTTTTCGGGATGAAAAGGCTCAAACACGTAGCGATACTCATTCTTATAGTTGATGATGTCCGAGAGCCAAGTGGTGCCGCTACGCCCGCTCCCGGCCAGGAAGATGGTGTTTCTGTAGTCACGGTTGAGGTCCACGTATAGCCCGCTGAGCACACGGGCTCTCAGCCTCCTCGCCCACTCCCTCGCGTACTTCTCCTCCGGCACAGGTCAGGGCTCCTGGCGGAGCGTGCTTCTGACAGCACCCCAGAACGAAAGGAGGAGTTGACGGTCGCTGGGGCTCAGGCCCAGAGCCAGGAAGGTTCCCGAGAAGACTACCAAGAAAAGCGGGGTGAAGACTACCAACCCTAAGGTGCTGTAAGGAATAGGTAAGGCCAGTTGGGCCAGGTACACCACGATGCTAGCGAGCAGCCCAGCGAGCACGGGTTTCGCGTACTCGCGGCTGTAGGGCCAGAAACCTAGCCCCCGATAGACAAAAAAGAGATTTACAATGTTCGCTATGATCAGCGCGGCAGCGGTAGCCGCTGCCGCCCCTAATATGCCGAAGGCTGGTATGAACAGCAGATTCAGCACCACGCTCGCTGCGGCGGAGCCCAAAGTGGTGTACATGATTATTCTCTGATGTCCCGTCATAGCGAGAATGCGGGCCGACGGTCCCAGCGAAGAGTTGAATAGCTGGGCAGCAGCGACCACCACTATTACCGGCCAACCGGAGATGAACTCTCCTCCGAAGATCGCCATGACATTTTTGGCCAAAAGCGCGGTGAGCAGAAAAAGAGCAAGTGCACCGACGAAGGACCAGCGAGAGACGTCTTTGTAGAGGTAGTTTAGGTCGGAGAGGAGGCCTCTCCGATAGAGGCTCGAGATCATGGGCGAGAATATACCGGTGAAAGCGAACAGTATCAGCGTGGAGAGGTTGGCGGTACGGGACGCCGCATCGTAGATCCCGACATCCTGTGCAGTTTTGAAGACGCCCAGCATAAAGAGGGCGATCCACGGGATTATGTACGGGGTAGAGCTGGCCACGATCATAGGTCCCGAGGCCCCAAAGAGGGCCCGGCTCTCGAATTTGGCTGGGATAGTCCGATCGAGTAGCTCGGGGAATATCCGGACCAGGTAGTACAGCGCCAGAATCGAAGCAGCGATCAACGATAGGATATAAGCAGCAACGGCTCCGAGTATCTCCACTCCGAAGAGGAAGAACACGAATATGAGCCCGAGGTTCATCAGGGGGCGGAACACCTGTTGTACGTAGACAGCGTACTTTACGTTCTGAAACCCCTGCGTGGCCAAAAGAGACATGCTCATCAGCGTGAAGAAGGGTAGGGCTAACGAGAAGCACCTGAACATAGTCTCCAAGAATGGCTTGTTGAAGAACTTGTCGGCGAGGAACCCCGCACAAAAGAACATCAGACCAGAGAGCGCTATGCTGAAAACAAACGCCGCCCCCACTCCTTGGATGATGGTTCCCCTCACCCGTGCAACGTCTTTTCCGGCCGAGTAGTGGGCAACGTAGCGCACCACGCCGTTATCCAACCCTACCTGCGACAGAATGTTCACCACCTGCACCAACGTAACCCCGAGAGCATAGAACCCGAGCTGGGCTGGACCATACATTCTTGCCAGCGCGACCTGGGTAGCGGACCCGAGAAGGCGCGACACGCCCTGACCAATGGTGGTGATGCCCGCCCCCCGTGCTATGCGGCCTACATAAGCCTCGTACCCCTCCTCCGGGGGAGCGCTCAGGTCAGTATTGTGCAATTGAGATCTCTATCAATGGTCACGGGGCCCGATGATAGCCTTTACCCTACCCGGCTTCAACGACGTTTCTAGAGACGGCTTATCTGGAGGGCTTTGGGTCCGGGCTCGCGACGTATAGTCCCCACCTAAGGTGTTATAGCCCGTCAGGTATCCTGCTCTACCCCAGAGGCGTACTTCACCGCCACGCCCGCCAGTAAGAAGAAGAAGATGGTTGAGGGCGGGATGTACCAGTGCCACTCGAGCGCCGAGGAGACGAAGTATGTGACCACGATTCCTGTAAGCCCCGCGAGCAGCACTTTTCGCTCTCCGTTCGCCCGCCAAGCAGCCCACATCAGATATCCCGTCAGAAGGACAGCGAAGCCCGTAAGGGCGAGGAAAGCCATGATGCCCGTCTCCGTGCCCTGCTCCAGAAAGACGTTGTGGACCTGTTTTACACCGCTAAAATCTGGGCGGTTCTGCTGCCAGGTGTACGAGAAGGTGCCGGCCCCGGTGCCCTCCAAAGGGTGCTCCTTCCACTCGTCCCACGCCACCCGCCAGTAGTTCGATCGGGAGTTCGAGGAGAAAGAGGTAAGCCGGTCGCTCACGTCCTCGGTCTTCTCGAGGCTGCTGGTGAAGGCCCTCAACACCCCACCCGAGTTACTCTGCTCCCCGATTATTGTGGCACCTAAAGCCCCGACACCCACGAGGACCGCGATCACTGCTGCCACGCCGAGCGGACGACGCAGGGACTGCGGTAGCTCGTAGCGTCCGAGGAGGATAGCGTAGACTACCTGCAACAGAAACGCGGCTAGAACGGCAGCTATAAGGTAGCTACGGAAAGTTAGACCGTCGGCGGTCCTGACGTTCTCCGCAGATACCCACCTGAACAAGCTTTCGAGCTCCTGCGCCCGAACTATGAGCCAGGTAAAGGGACCAAAGATGAGGAGCAAATTCGCGAACATCTGTAACCTACTTCCGCCTGTAACGAAGAGCACCACCAGGCCCACTCCAAGCGCCAGCATACCGCCCCTAGAGAAAGTAAAGTAGAGAATAACGCTGAAGATCAAGAGCAAAACAGCGTATAACCCTCGTGCGATGGGGTTCTTGAGCTGGGTCAGACGTCCGAGCCCAAGCACGATACCCATAGCTAGAACCACGGCGACGGTGTTGGCGTATTCCAATGTAGAGCCGACCCTGACGCCGTCGGCAGTGTTTGACGGGTACTCGACCGGTCTTGTCTTCTGGAGCACACCATACCCTGCGAGCGCCCCTGCTATGAGACACATACCGTCGATAAACGGTCCTACCAACCGTCGCGAAGACAACGAAGACGCCGCAAGGATGAATGAGGCGAGGTACATAGAAGAGCGCAGTAGTTCGCTGACCGTCTGGGTTTGGGCGATGCTCCAGGTTAAAGACAAACCCTTTATAGCAACGAGCACCGCGAGAAGCCCCACGAGTATCCAGCCGATCCTCGGCATATCCGCGAAATAGTCGGCTATGAACAAGGAGATAAAGAACAGGCCCAAAATGGCCGCAGTGGCTGGCAACCATCGTTCGGGGCCGAAAAGTCCCCGATCAAGCATTCCGTAGAGGGTGAGAACCATGATGGCCGTAAGGAGGAAGCTTTTGAAGATCGTCAGGTTGCGGTTAGCCGTACGCCCTTTCTCCAGAGGACTCTCCGAAAGGGGAGCTCCCTTACCCTGGCGGAGCACGGGTATCTCGCCCGTCTCGATACGTCCTTTCGGCTCCCTCTTAAACATGGCCGTTCAGCACCACCCCAAAGAGGTTGATCTGCGCATCCAACAGGTCGTCGATGAAGCCCCGGGCGAGGCCCTTCGGGGTGCGGGTCGCGTGCACGACGAGCAGAACACCATCGAAGGAACCCCAGAGGTTCGGGGTGACGAGTACTTCGCTCGCCACCGGCGCATCCAGTAGGACTACGTTCCTCTCCGCGTGTAAGGCTTGTACAGCTTCGACGAGCTTAGGGGACTTCACGAGTACTTGCCAGCCCGACAATATGGGACCGGTTGGAATGATACAAAGGTTCGGTACTACTTCAAAGCCGTAGCTCTCGAGATCCCTGCTGCTCTCTAAAGCGCTGGTTAGGCCGATAAAGTTCGGCCTGTCGAAACAGCTGTGCAGATGTGGCCGGTCTAGGTTGCAATCCACGATGGCAACCTTCTTGCCCATAGCCGCGAGCGCTGCCCCCAAGCCGAGGCAGACCGTGGTCCGCCCCACGCCCCGGTCCGGCCCGGTAACGACCACGCTTCTCGCCGGTGGTCCTTCATCAGCGCCGAGGTTCTCCGCCAGCGCGGTGAACGAGCGTCCGATCTCGGACTCGCCGGGCGTGAGGAG
>JAFAPF010000422.1 GCA_019247245.1 Rubrobacter sp.
GAAACTCAGGGGGGACTGGCAGCGCAGAACCAGCCAATACCTTAGCCCAGCCACCAGCTAACCAGTCAAAGACGGGCACTTCGAACCCCGGTGGGTGCACATCCTAGAGACCAAGTAGGGTAGAGAGGTCTCTAGCTTTTTCGGAGAGGTTCAGCCTGCGCCTGGCCTACTTACCTAGGATCAAGTGCTTGACCCTGTAGGTTTTGGTGCCGCGGATTCCGAGGAGGAGCTAAAGGATGATAGCTCTAGCCAAAGAGCCACTATGAAGAAGGAGCCGAAGGTAAGCGAGCCGTAGGGAACGGCGTGATCATGGTGAACCAATATCACCGGTAGCGCCAGCAAGAGTAGCGGCACTCTGGGTGCACCAGCTCGGTACAACCCCACGCCAGCCGCGATCAGCGCCACATCCCACCCATACTCCCCGATGGCAAAGAAAAGGCTCTTTAGAGGGTCACGGAATAACGTCTCGATCGCTCCAGCCGTGGCAGTTGCTCGCTCTCCACTCGGGGCATCCGCTATGCTCATCGCAAGGAGGCCAGTGGAGATCCCTGCTACCGCATCGCCTATGTTGTAGAAGAGGGCAAAGACGAGCGCACCTACCCTGCTAACCATAATAGCCACCCCGTGCAGTCCATCTGTCATAAGCCAAACAGCTGCACCCATGAACGCAAACAGAATGAACTGTAGAGTGTGCAGGATGGTCCACCATTCCGCTATAGGCACCAACTGGCCGAGCACGTCACTGTAGGGCCAGGGGTGAAATAGCATCAGGATGGTTAGGGTGAGCGGCGTACCCACCAAGATAAGCTGACGAATGAGGGGATTGGGAACCATGTGAGGCCAGCTCCTTCCCTAAAGCCTACACCGAGTGCTATACAACCTTACTATATCCTCAACCGAAGAGACTATTAAACACTACGAGAATTTGGATGGCGATTAACCTCCGGCCGGTCTGACTGCCTTAGAGATATACCTCGTAGCTCTTTGGAGTTTCTCAATCAACTATTCGGTTGATAGAAGAACTATCTGATCAGTCGATTACTTTTCAGTGTAGAGAGCCCATAGTTAGGGCTGTAGATAAAGCTCTACCCGACTTGTGAAGGAGCGGGAGAACCGAAAAGGGGATTAACTGTAATGAGAAAGCTGATCCTGATGTTCATGGCGGCGACACTAATGGCCGTGATGATGGCGGTTGGCGCTATACCTGCAGAGGCTAAGCAGAAGGTGCCGCACAAGCTGCCACCTAAACAAGCACAGGCATGCTACGAGGCTTGCACAGCTAATGGCGGGGCTACTGATGCAAGCAGCGAGGCTTTCTGCGTAGCCTCTTGCTTTTAATTAGCATCACTCAGAGCCTGTTTGGTAAATTAGCTCCTACGAATCTAGCCTCTTCCCAAGATCACTACCAGCACAATGCTGATTCAGGGCTACTTGAGGAGCTGCAGATTGTCGGGTCGTCAGCGCCTATGAGAAGATACGAATAAGGTGCTAGTAGGCTTGTTCCTCCGCAATCAGAATACTAATGGGGTAAGAGAATCTCACAACCGAGTCCTCCCTGCGGGTATCTATGCCCATCTCATCGTCCCCCATTGAGTCAAGGACCATCTGCCGCACCTTATCGGCATTACCCTCGTTTGGGAAGGATCGCTGCAACATGCTTTCTAACTCCATATCCAGTTTGTAAAAAGCGGCTTGAGGGTTGCCTAGTCCCACTTCTTGGAAGAGGTTTCTCTGTTCCGCGAGCGTCAGCGCACAAACGTGGGAAGGATCTCTTAATCGTTCCATTCTGTTAAAAAGGGCCGCTTTCTCAGCGTTAACGGATGCCAGGACGTCGATCAAGACAACTTTACCCCTTGGCCTGCAAACGCGCTTCATCTCACTGAGCACACGTCGCGGCTCCGGTAGATGGTGGAAGGCATAACGCGAGGTGACAATGGAGAATGACTCATCAGCGTAAGGCAGTGAACCCACATCCCCAACCTCCCATGTAACGTTTGCCAGGCCCTTCTCCTTTTGGAGGGTCTTTGCCCGCTGGACCATGGCAGGAGCAAGGTCGATACCGGCGGCATGCTGCACTACCGTGGCGAAGACGCAGACAACAATACCGGGTCCGCAAGCAACGTCGAGCACGGTGTCTGCAGCAGTGGCATTTGTCAATTCGAGCAGGAGCTTGAGCGCAGGCTCATCACGGATGGCCGGAGCCATTGAGAATGGTACAGCTTGTTTTGTGAACTGATCGAGGATATTTTCCTTATGATTTTGCATATGACTTTCCTCGAATTAAGAGGTGGCAACCTAACTAATAGTTATATACCGCTACGTGTCGGAAACAGCGTTTCCGAGATGGCTTCTTAGCAGCAACCGATGAATAAAAAATAGTCGCGGAGAAGAGGTGTATCGGGGTCTAGCTACTCTCTAGGTCCCGGCTCTTACAACACACACTCTACCTAACGGAGGATGCTTCTTCCCTGCCACTTCTCCCCCTCAAGAGGCTCAAGAAGCAGTAGGCCACGATGGCGCCTGTGATTATCAGGGTGACGTGGAAGCCATACTCTATGTACAAAAGCCTCTGCATGTCGTCACCATTGCTCGTGTGCAAGTTGCCGTGTGGCCACCACGAGACCAACGACCATCCTATGCTCAGGTACATCAACCACACCCTCAACCTCAAATTAGGCGCTGCTTGGCACACTATCGGCAGCCCGAAGATCAGGAACGAAACCCCAAGCCCCAAGGAGAGGGCTTCGAAGAATTTCTCGAAGATGAGGTAGGGGATTTGACCCGGTGTGGGAGGCATCCCCATCTCCACAGGAGGCCAGATCATCGGTCCTAGTATCATAGCTGGAATCGCCACAAGGAGGGTAACTATCACCACGCCGATCCAACGCTTGGGGGATAAGATAGGTACCCCTCTTTCAGGTGCGCTTGGCTGGGCTTGCACATCTACTCCTTTCTCTGACACACATAATAGAAGGTTATAAGGAGCCGTGCATTGGCCAGGTGGCCCATTTATGAGGAACTAAAACGCTTGTAACGCCTAAGAGACCTGCGCTGCCGATAAAGTACATTCTGGGAAATTGCCTAGTAGGAGCTTAGGTTCTAACTGTGAAGGTGCTATAGGACTGGTGCGCTACCAATGGCCTGTACGTGCCCACCGCCCAGGAGCGCAAGGCCAAGGCGATTGAGAGGCTGTTGGAGATGGATAGGCTTGGGAACTATAAGGTCATAGACTCTCAACGGCTCTACCGAGTCCTTTTCCTGCTTAAGAAGACGTTGCCACAATCTCGTGAAGTACATATTTCAAATAGAATCCGCTGCGGAAAAGGATATAAATAGTGAGGCCTCTTGAGGGGAAAGGAGAGAAAGCGTGTCCGAGCAAGAACAACCGGGTGTGGCGGAGAAGGCTAAGGGCCTGGCCAAAGAAGCTACAGGCACGATACTGGGCGACGAGAAAATGATGTCTGAGGGACGTGCGGAGCAGGAGGGCTCCACCGAAGGACATAGAGAGTACTTCAAAACGTCATAGAGGAGAGTAACAAGAGAGCTATTGGGAACACCTAGGTTTCCTCTGTCATCCTTCCTTACGTTATTGGGGTAGCGTGTGGTGAGTGGGAGCTTAGAATGGCTGCTAACAGATAGCCTCGTCGATAGCTAGTCGAGTTAGCAGCTTGCCTACCTACTCCAACGAGAGCTATCTTTCATCGGCCTGTCCCCCACCTCATCTCCATACGTACTTTCATGCAGGGTGACGGGTGTAGCTCAAAAGCGCCCTGGGTAAGAAAGAGATGCCTTGTTTGGGAGGGACGGGTGTATCCCGAGATACCAAGCACCTACTGACAATTACGTTTATGGTCAGGGCAAGAAGCCTGGTGCCCCCTCTGGAGTATAAAGGACGAGTAGGGCACCAGGTTGTTAGCGGGTGAGGAG
>JAFAPF010000523.1 GCA_019247245.1 Rubrobacter sp.
TCGTGGGGGAATTGAAGATCACCGTGTCCGAGAGGATGGCCGCGAGCAGCATCTTCGCCGTCGGCTCCTCGGGCGCGAGGCCGCTTGCTCTGTAACGCTCCACTATAAGGGTCGCGGTCGAGCCAACGGGATCGAAGGTGGCGGGGATTGGCGTCCTGGTCTCGATGTTGCCCACGTGGTGGTGATCTAGTATCTCCACGACCTGCGCCTGCTCGACGCCCGGGACGCTCTGGCCTTTTTCGGCGTGGTCCACGAGCAGGACGCGCCGGGGGTCAGGGTTCAAGAGGTCCGTCCTCGTCACTATCCCCAAGGGGATATTGGCGTCGTCGACAGCGACCGCCGCCCGGTAGTGGACCGCCATCACGTCGTTGGTGATATCGGCTACGAGCTCCTCCGGCCGCACGGTCAACGGGTCCTCGCTCATCACCTCCCAGCAGGGTACGGAGAGCTGTATCATCCGGCTCGTTACATAGGAGTCGAGCGGAGAGAGTACGACCGTCGTCCCCTTCTCCTCGGCCATCCTCAAGATCTCGTCCTCCGGCCGGGCATTGTTCGAGACAACGAGGATACCGATCCCGAGCTCTATGGCCCGCCGCTGACCCTCTTCCCTGTCACCGATCACAACGATGTCTCCGGGCTCCATCTGTCGGCCCATCGAAGCGACGCTCATCGATATCACCCACAGCTTCCCCGAGGTCTCCCTGTCCTCCCCAACGAGAAGCTCGCCCTTCAAGACCTCGACGATGGACCCAACGGAGACGGGGGTTTGGGCGAAGGTCGAAGCCTCCAGGGACTCCCGGATGTACATACGTGCCAGGTTTCTTTCGGATATGAGCCCGACGTTCGTACCCACGTCATCCACGATGGGCACCTGGCTTATGTTCCTGTTAGCCATCGCCAGTCCGACGTTGCGTAACGGCTCTTTTCTGTGGGCGGCCACGATGTCTTTGCTCATCACGTCCTTCACCCGGAGCATGACGTGATTCAAGAGCTCCGGCTCTTCCGCCCCGCTCTTCTCAAGAGCCCACCGCGTCTGAGCGTTCACCTCGCCCAAACGTGCGGGGACGTAGACGTCGTCTGGGTTGAGCCTGCTTTTAAGCTCTGCATAACCGATCGCCGACGCTATGGTGTCTGTATCTGGATTCCTATGCCCAGTGACGTAGACGTGTGACATGCCAGGTGGTAACTCCTTCTGAAGCGCTTGCGCGCCCTCTATGCCTTGCTCAAGGGTGCCAACTCCGGCACGAAGATCCGCTCCTGCGAGCCGAACCGGACGACGACCTTCCCTGTCTGCGCCTCGACGACCTCACCCACCCCGAACCTTGCGTGCCGCACCTTCTCCCCCGCGCTATAGCCTACCGGAATCTCAGCCCGTTCGGGCTCGCTTCTGTGGGGTAAAGTCGTGCCCCATCCGCCACGACGACCCAAGGAAGAGCCAGGAACAGAGCCGGCCTTGAACCTCTCCGGGATCTCCGAGAGAAAACGCGAGGGCATCTGATACTCAAGCCCGCCGTAGGTCGAGCGCATACGCGCATACGTGAGCGTGAGCGTCTTCTTGGCTCGCGTGATTCCCACGTAGCACAACCGCCTCTCCTCCTCGAGGTTCTGCTCGTCGAGCGAACGTGCATGCGGGAAGGTACCTTCCTCCATACCCACCACGAAGACGTGACCAAACTCCAGGCCCTTGGCGTTGTGGAGCGTCATCAGCGTCACAGCTCCCTCGCTCGCGAGATTGTCCGCCTCCGAATACAGCGCCTGCTCCTGCAAGAAGCCTTCCAGCGTCGCCTCCGGCTCGACGCGCTGGTACTCCGCGGCAGCGTTTATGAGCTCCTGAACGTTCTCAAGGCGCGACTCGGCCTCCACCGTACCCTCCGCCTCGAGCTCCCGCTTGTAACCCGACTCTTCCAGAACCGCATCTATAAGCTCCGCCGGTGGCACCTCTTTTGCAGCAACTCGCCACCCCTCGAAGAGGCTTCTTACTAGGGAGCAAGCTTTGCAGGCCGTCCCCGTAAGCTCGGCCTCCTTCGCCTCACTGAGAGCATCGTACAAGGAAATGCCATTCAGTGAGGCGTACTCCCGAAGCTTGCCGACCGAGGTCGCTCCGAGCCCCCTCTTTGGAACGTTGATGATCCGCTCCAAAGAGACAGAGTCGTCTTTGTTGGATGTAACCAAAAGGTAAGCTATAGCGTCCTTGATCTCCGCCCGCTCGTAGAACCTGACGCCCCCGACGATCTGATAGGGCACTCCCTCCCGCACCAGCACGTCTTCCAGCGTGCGGCTCTGCGCGTTGGTCCGGTAGAAAACCGCGATGTCCTTCAAGGAAGCCCCAGCGTCTGAGAGCCGTTGGATCTCCGAGACCACGAACCGGGCCTCTGCGTAGTCATCCCCGGCCGTGAAGACGCGAATGCGCTCGCCCTCCTCCCCACCCGTCCACAGCTTCTTTGCCTTACGCGAAGTATTATTCGCCACCACCGCATTCGCCGCGTTCAGGATGGTCTGGGTCGAGCGGTAGTTCTGCTCCAGCTTGACTATCTTCGTCTCCGGATAGTCACGCTCGAAGTCGAGGATATTCTGGATATCCGCTCCGCGCCAAGAGTACACCGACTGATCATCGTCCCCTACCACGCACAGGTTGCGATGAGCTGCAGCCAGGAGGTTCACCAGCCGGTATTGGGCGTGGTTCGTATCCTGGTACTCGTCCACATGGATGTACTTGAAGCGCGTCTGGTAACGATCGCGGACCTCCGGGAAGACCTCCAACAGCGCCACGGTCTGCATGATCAAATCGTCGAAGTCCATCGCATTGTTTTCGTAAAGCCACTTCTGGTAGAGCTCGTAGACCTCAGCGACGTTCTCGGCCATGTAGCCCTCGGTCTGTCGTAAATAGTCGTTGGCATCCATGAGTAGGTTCTTGGCGGCGGAGACCTGGGTGTGGAACGACTTGGGATTGAACCTTTTAGGGTCCTTATCAAGCTCGACGATGCAGCGCCGTATGAGCCGGACCTGATCGGCGGAGTCGTAGATCGTAAACTCTTTCTTGTATCCGAGCTTCTCGGCGTGCACGCGTAAGAGGCGAGCGCAGAAGGCGTGAAAGGTCGAGACCCACATCTTGCGCGACTCGGGGCCAACGAGGAGCGCCACCCGGTCTTTCATCTCGCGGGCGGCCTTATTGGTGAAGGTTATGGCGAGTATCTCGTCGGGCGCGGCGAAACCCCCATCTATGAGGTAAGCGATCCTGTGCGTCAGCACGCGTGTCTTGCCGCTACCGGCTCCGGCAAGCATGAGTAGCGGTCCTTCAGTATGCGTAACGGCGTCGAGCTGGGTAGCGTTTAGCTGGTCCAGGAGCACAAAAAGGAGTATAGCAGCCAGAAGCCCGCCCTCGCCCATCACCCCTGTATAAAGCCAACCAAGAAGCTGTATATGCAGCAAGCCTGCTGGCTGCGCTCGCTCCCGGCTCTTCCTAAGCCTCTTTTACCAGGGCAATCCAGACGCTACGAAAATACTCCCGACACTCAGCCAATCCCTCCGGGTCTTTCTCGCAGGCGTCCTAGTCATTCACTATATCCTTTAACCTCTCTATCCCTGGCCACGTCGCTTCTAGGTACGCCTCCAAGAGCTCCTCAGGCTCGAGCCCCAGCTCCTCCCCACAGAAGCCAGCGAAATCCTCCCAAACGGTCAGTACTTCCTTAGTCGAATCACGCTCGAGTCTCAAGAAAATCGGGGACAAAGGTATCGACCTCTTCAATATATGCGAGTTTGTATTTTAGATCTGCTTTCACAGCTGCATCGAGGGCCTCTTCATCATGCTCTTCCTTCTCTGCGGCTTTCCACCCCGGTGGGTCTCCGTTCATCCCCGACCACTGCCAAGCGTGGCGACCCCCCCTCTTGTGACCGTCTTGGTAAGCCTCAGCCGTCTTAATAGCCAACCAAACTCGGTCACAAGCGTAGGTTACCCGGAAGGCGTCTATCATCCCAAGCTCGGCGAGAGGCGAAGCGAGTCGCATCCTCGCAAGCGTTGCTATCTGAAAGCCAGCCTGTACCAGATCCGCG
>JAFAPF010000527.1 GCA_019247245.1 Rubrobacter sp.
AAAGAATTCAAATCTCCCCACAGTACTGTTACGAATCCCTCTTGGCGTGAGTACTAACCGGAGTCGCTATTAGCATGCACACAGGTGAGGAAATAGGTGTGAGAACGTGACATTCGGTGGGAAGCGACGTCGACGTGCCAGACGCCACGGGGCGCATTACCGGCCAGCAGATTAGTGTAGATGGCTCCACCGTAATGATATGTTTCGAGAAGGAAGGATACATATGAGAAACATCCTGTGTTATAACCCGGAACCAACGATATCGTGGACGGAGCCGAGAACCTGCTTGATCCCTGCCAAGCCCTTGTGCTCAAAGACATTACGTATGGCACGTGCTCCGAATGAGTGTCTCAAGCAAACCGACCATGCCGACCAAGAAGGTACCTTACCATGACTGCTCTACGTTACTACTTCGACCTCGTCTGCCCCTACAGCTACATCCTCACCCCCGAAGTGGAACAGGTGGAGGACGAGGGGTTGGTAGAGATCGAGTGGCTGCCCTTCGAGCTCAGGCCAGCCCCGGATGCACTGCCCGAGCCGCGGGGCACCTACATCCGCGAGCACTGGCGAGATCACGTCTATGGGCTCGCCATCTCACATGAGGTCGAGATTCACGTGCCCTGCACCCAGCCCCGCTCGACACTGGCCCTGGCGCTCCACTCGTGGGCCGAGGAAAAGGGTCAGGGCCGGGCGATGCGCGAGGCGGCACATCGGGCGTTCTTTATAGAGGGGCTGAACCTTGGCGACGAAGGGGTGCTGCGCCAAGTGGCGCAGGAGGCAGGGCTCGACGCCGACTCTGCGATCGCGGCTGCCTGGGACCCGGCCAGGATTTCGGACCTACGCACGGTGCGCGCAGAAGCCTGTCGTATCGGCGTGACCGGCGTACCTACCATCGCCACCCCAGAACAGGTGCTCTACTATGGTGCTGCGTCGCCGGGAAAGATCCGCGCGATGCTGACCGGCCAAAAGGAGATCGCTCACTGAGGCTTTGTCATGGAAGGGTAGAGGAGGGGTTCTCATCGATTGCTTACCATTTTCTTAGCTCCCTCTTAAAATGGGCCAGCATAATCCTCGTGGTGGCTTTGCGACCCTTTATATTTAGGCACAGTTTAGGCACAGCCACCCTGGCCGGGCGAACTCCATGAGCCCTCATAGTACGTTTAGCAACACTTGTTCGGCTAGCCTCCTCCCTAGCGCCGGGATATCTGCGTCTCGGCGCTTAAACCTGCTCCCGCAAAAAATGGTCGGTAGAATATCGAAGAGAACTCGGGAAGGGATATGAAACCCGGAACACGCATTCTTATCGTAGAAGACGATCGCTCCATAGCCCGGCTCCTCCAACTTGAGCTGGAGCACCGGGGCTTCGTGGTTCGGTGCTCCTATGACGGGCCTTCGGGATTAGAAGCCGCGTTGGAGTTCGAGCCTTCGGTGGTCGTTCTGGATATTATGTTGCCCGGTATGGATGGCGTAGGGGTACTGAAGGAGCTCAGGCGGCAGGGTAGAGGAGTGCCGATCATAATGGTTACTGCCCGCGATACTTCGGCGGACAAGATCCACAGTCTTGACGTGGGGGCCGACGACTACCTTACCAAGCCGTTCGATACCGAGGAGCTCATGGCTCGGATGAGGGCCTTACTACGGAGGGTGGAGGGGGATGAGGTATTGAGGGTAGCGGACCTGCACATCAACACGGCAAGCCGGGAGGTCAAACGTGGCAGTCGCAAGGTGAAAGACCTGACCACCAGGGAGTACGAGCTCCTCGAGTTCATGGCGCGCAACCCTCGCAGGGTCCTTTCTCGGGATCTGTTGCTCTCGCGGGTCTGGGGCCAGGAGTTTGGTGTACAGACCAACGTGGTGGACGTGTATGTAGGGTACTTGCGCAAGAAGATAGATACCTCGAGCGATACCCGACTCATCCAGACTATACGGGGGGTCGGCTACGCCTTGAGGGAGCCCTGAGACGGAGGAGATGAGCCTTGCCGATCCGATGGCGCCTCACCGTCTTCAACGCCCTGTCTATCGGGGCAATCCTCGTGACGTTGGGATTCTCGCTCTTTCTGCTGTTGCGCAACACCCTATTCTCCGGGGTTGAGCATACCGCCCGCGATCGAGCCCTGAGCGCCGCCCAGACCGTGGAGTCTGGAGAGGGCTTCGACCCGGCCGAGGCCGAGCGGTTAAGCCTAGGTGGTGTATTCGTCGTGGTCCGGGATGGGCAGGGCCAGATTCTATACCAGACGTTGAGCTCGGTGCCTCGCGAAGAGACCGAGGACCCTCTCTGGTCCCAGGTGCTCGAGACCGGCCGTCCAGTCGGCGACGCGGCCGATTTCTCGCCGACGGGTACGTCAGATTACGTCTACGCGGTACCAGTGAACCCACCGGACAGCCCGGCCCGGGTGGTAGAGGCGGGTGAGTCTTACGAGTCAGCGGCGAAGACCCTTGAAGCCTTCACCGTCGTTTTGGTTATTGTCATTCTTGTGGCCCTTTTACTCTCCGTGGGTGGCGCTTACCTTCTGGCTCGGGCTGCGCTTTCCCCCGTAGATGCCGTTGTCCGAACCGCCCGACAGATCGGCGAGAGCGACCTCTCGAGGCGTCTCCCCGTGGCCTACCCAAAAGACGAGATAGGAC
>JAFAPF010000007.1 GCA_019247245.1 Rubrobacter sp.
CTCCCACCTTATGTTGTCTTATGTAGCGTTACTGGACATTATACCCAAGCGCGCTACATAAGACAAACATATACGTTACGCAGGCAGCGGTGAGGCCTCTGGTATCCGTGTGGTGGTTGCTGATAGTTGTGGTGTAGCTAGCGAAAGTAGGCTGACGCAGAGAATAAACCGTGTTATACGGGGCTTTGTGAGCCTCATTCACAGCCTTTCTAGTCAACCACAGTAAAGGGGGGCATAGAAAGGTCCTCTCCTTCGTTCTGTGGCCGCCTGAGGCCTTCTCAAGCTATATGGAGGCCAAGCCCTCCATATAGCTTTCGGCTGCTTCTCTCATACATGAATACTTTATAGAGGAAATATCTATAATACTACCAGAAAAGAACACAGAACCAAAGAATAAGCAGACAAGGAAAAGGAGATAGTATTATATATAGATACTACTCGCGCGGTACGCGCTCTGCTCGCAGCGCAAACCTACCTAATTAATTGCTCCGAGCATAATCAACAGACCTAGCACTACCAGGCGCCTGCACTAAAAGCTCAGCGTCTGGTCCTACCTGTGCTTTAAGGACCTTCCTCAAAAGGTCCCCAAACCGGGTCTCGATGTACTCAAGGGCAAAATTGTTAGGAGCCTCAAGTACCAGCGTGGCATCTTTGAAGGCTGTGGGAACCATACTCTCAAACCATACGTTTACGCTTGGGCTCCTCACTTCCTCAGACAACACCGCAACAAGCGGCTCCCATACCTTCGCGGCGTGAGCATCGGCAGCAGGAGGCGAGACAGCTTCTGCCTCGGCATCCCTTGCAAGCTCGTCTGGCGGGGGTTCCTGCTCCTTTGTGAAGGTGGCGAGAGAAGCAGGAGCGGGCATGTCAAGCTCCGGAGCTTGTTCTATAGCCCAGCGAAGCCAGCCAGCTCGGTTGCGGATGTTCTTTTGAAATGCAACAGCTTCAGAGTACCGGATGCACCGCTCCGGGCCGTGCTTCCCTACGAGCTCCAAGGCGACATCGAGGCGAACTCCTTCGGCCTTGAGGCGCTCAACTGCAATCTGGACCTCGGGGGACGGATCTAGCTGGAGCGGTGGCCGCCGCTTCGAGAACCCCTCTTGAATTTCGTAGCACACCAGGTGGCTGCCGCCTGGCGTCTTTCGGTAGGTCACCCGCTCCAAAAACCCCTTACAACAGAGCTCCTCATGCGCGGGGGCAAGCTTCTCCTTGATCTTGGACGGGTACTTATACGGGCTTAAGGGGATGCGATCTCTTAGGGAGAAAAGATCAACCTCCCACCTCCTCTGTTGATTGCGCTTCTTATCCACAAACCGATAGAGACGCTTTGCAACGGAGGAGTTAAGTGACCAGTAAAAGTCTGCATCCAGACCCTTCAGGTAGTTAGCCTTATAGGACTCAACGAAGTAGTCAGAGAGCTTGACCCACGTCTTCTCCCCTCTTCTTCCCGAGCCATCTGTGCTTTCAGAGTGTTGTACCCTGTCAAGGAGGTGGAAGGTATCATCTAGGTAGGACTTGGTGCTCTTGCGGTAGAAAGCGTTTTTACTCTGGACGCTGGTGCCTGAAAGCCGCTCTAAGGACTCCTTTACCTGGCGATAGTCTCTCCCCCCATGCGTCCGGCGCAACAGCTCGACAAGCTCGTAGAGGGAAAAGCCGATCCAGCCGTCTTCTGGAACGTCTCCTTGGCGATCCACCAGCTGCAATAGGGCAACGTAGACATCTTGGTCAAGCGTGCCCGGCAATCCCAACCCTTGCACCGCCCTCACCGTCCAGGTCTGCCTGAGTTCCTGACCATCACGGGTGCGGATGGTGTTGGTGTACTGGATTACCCCTTCTCCCCTCCTCTGATTGCCTACTGTGAAGTACGGGTGATCCTCGAAGTTCCCCTCAGCCTTTACCAGAAAGGTTCTCTCTTCTTGCTTGGTAACCACTTGTTCTCCCCTTGTTGTTTTACAAACAACAACACATCCTTAAACACTCTTCAAACAGGGACGACGCTTGTTTTGGAAAAACATTGTCATTTGCAGGAAAAACCTCTCACATATTTCCTCCGAAGCCCGGTATTATTTCCTCCGAAGCCCGGTACCTTCCCTCAAAGCCCGGTATCGCTTCCCCCACTACCCGGTAAGTCGAGCAGTTTTTACTGGGGTTTGAGGGAGAACCGAATGATGCGACGAAACCTTCCCCCCAAGCCCGGTATCAAGCGTGTAGCAAAGTACAGGACAAACCGTAGGGTCTAGGTTGAGGTACAACTCATAGATGTAAAGAACTTTGAGGCATGGTTGGGTGAAAATTGCAGCATATTACGTCTCACTGTGTCTCAAAGACTTCTGAAAGTAGCATACACCTTCCCTCAGAGAGCGAACTTCCGCCAAGGGACCATCTCGATAACAGTAAAGCTGACGTTACACCTCACCTGTGAGACGGTGCTGCGTGGCGCGACGTTCTCTGCGTTGCGCTGGAAATTTTGGTTACACAAGCGGCAGGCCTGTGGCTACCCACGTTCTTCCCCCGAGGCCCGGTATGTGTAGTACTTTAGAGACGAACGCTTCCCCCAAAGCCCGGTACACCCGCTCGTGCGTTCCCCCAAAGCCCGGTAGTGCAGTGTTTAGCCTCCTCTACCCCGTGGCTTAGCCGTCCAAGAGCCTCATTTTAAGGGTAAGGCTGCCAGCACTGTAGACGTATGGCGTCCTTCACAAGGAGTCTGTACTCCTCAACGTAGTTAGGTCTTGAATGCGCACCAGAGTACGTCGGGTTTTCAGGAAAATCTACCCTTTTGCAGGGAATTTTTCTGCAAAATACTGGTGCTTAATGCGCAGGCGGTGGGTAGCAACGCCCGGCTCGTGTGCATACACGTACGTTACTTGGACCGGCGAACGCGTTGTTCTTGCTCGAACCTATCCAGCTCGCGAAAATACTCCACGGCCGCACGGATGATTGCGGATCGGTCTGCGTTGAAACCACGGCCCTTTAGCCCAACCTTTATTTCATCAATGATCCGGTCCTGCTTAGGCTCCAGGTAAAAGCCACGCTGCACGAGCTCGCGGGCTGGGGGGTGCTCTAGCTTTGGACGTCCAGGGCCTCGCCTGATGGGGCGGTCGCGCTCTTCTTGCTGGTGCACAGCCCCTTCGGAGGCTTCGGTGAGCCCCGGAGAGGTTTGCGTCTCTGTCCTGGGTTCAAGCTGGAGGTCTGTCGCGTCAAAGATTGCATCTATCCCTCGCCCCCGCCTCCTGCTCCTAGGCTCTGACACGGGTGCACACCTCCTCGGTGAGGTTTCGATAATCCTCTGCTCCGCGGCTTTTGGCATCAAAAGCGAGGATGGGTTCACCGTACTCGGGTGCCTCTGCAAGGCGGGTGTTTGTGCGTATGCGGCTCTTAAACATCTTTTCTTCAAACGTTTCCTCTATCCTCCGGGTTACCCGTCGGGAGAGCTTGGTTCGCCAGTCAACCATTGTGAGCAGCGCTCCGAGGAGGGCTACGTCTGAGCCCAGCCGCTCTCTTACCTTACGTACGGTATCCATAAGTTGCTTAATCCCGTGCAAGGAGAAGATTTGCGCCTGAATGGGGATGATGAAGTGATCCGAGGCAACGAGGGCGCTAATCATCAGCGGCCCTAAGGAAGGCGGCGAGTCAATAACCGTAAATGCGTAGTCCCCGTCCACGTTACTTAGAGCGTCGCGCAGAACGACGTGCCAGCCAATGTCGCGCTCGAGCTCGCGCTCTGCTCCGGCCAGATCCACGCTGCTTGGTAAGAGGTCTAGTCCCTTGAAACCACTGGCGGTTATCAGCTCGTGCGCCGGTACGTCCTCAAGCAGGGCGTCATAGATGGAGCGCTCAAGCCCGTAAATGTCAAGCCCTAAACCAGCCGTGGCCGAACCTTGGGGATCAAGGTCGACGAGCAACACGCGCTTGCCTACCTCGGCCAGCCCGGCCGCCAGGTTGATAGCGGTGGTGGTTTTCCCTGTTCCGCCTTTCTGGTTTGCGATAGCTATCGTTGGCACTACACAACCTTTCAGAGTTTTTATTAATAAATAAATAAGACCATTTATGGTCTTATTACTTTAACCACTTGACCTTTGATGCGCAAGCACTTCGGTACGTGGCGGGAAGAAGGCTCGGAGCTGTGGCTGGCCGGCAGAGTAGGGGAGTAGGAAGAAGGAGAGACGGCATAAATAAGCACTGTGAGCGGCTCTGTAAGACCTATTGTCGGAAGAAGGGGCCACGTGCTCCATCAGGGGCTGGGCGACGTATCTGCGCGAACGGGAGTTTGCAGGGTACAAGGAGTTTGCACGTTACAATTTCTATTAATAAATAAAATAATAAAAAAACAAATAAACAAACTGACACCACGATCTCCTGACGTACCCACCAATCATCGGTGAACCGAACCAAATCTCATCGGTATTTCACAGCGTATTGTGCAGATAGGACCGTATTTGAGCAGGGGTGTGGGGAAGGGATACTTGATGCAGTATGCATTATGATACTATTGATATTATTTAAGCTTTTTGCTATACTTTGTAAGCCTTTTCAAGGAGGGTTATGTTGACCAGACGAGTGAGTGCGAAAGAAGCGCGTTCCAATTTCAGTGATCTGTTAGGTTCCGTCTATTACGGCGGCGATCCGGTAATTGTCGAGAAAAAAGGCCGTCCCTTTGCTGTTCTCATTAGCCCTGAGGACTTCGAGCGCTTCCAGCAGGTTGCAAAAGAGCAGTTCTTTGAAACAGCACGAGAAATTCAGCAGGCCAACCAAGACGCTGATCCACAGGAAGTTCTTCGGGACGTGACGGAAGCGGTAGTGGCTGTTCGCCAAGAGGAGTATGCAGGCAAAGCTACGCGTCGTCCTTGATACCAACATCTTTATCAGCGGCTTAATTGCTCCAACAGGTGCACCACGCCAGCTCCTTGGGCTTTGGGAACAAGGTAGGATTATCCTTCTCACTTCCAGTGCGTTTATCTCAGAGGTAGAACGCATCCTCCACAGAGACCACATCTGGGAGAAATACCATCTCAGTGAGGAGCAAATTAGTACGCTGCTTCTAAGGCTCAAGCAAACAACCGAGTCTGTAACTCCCTTAAGTCCCCTGTCCCTTCATTCGCGCGACCCAAAAGACGACAAACTACTCGCCCTTGCGCTTGGGCGCAACGCGGACTATTTGATTACGGGCGATAATGATCTTCTGGTGTTAGACGGTGAGCCAACCTTTGCAAACCTGCGCATTATTACCCCTGCGGCGTTTCTTGCATTGTAAGAAGCTGGTAATAAAGCGCTATATCTCCACCTTGCACTCTTGATTTTTTGTAATAAGAGAGCAATAATAAGCTAAGTTCTGAGAACTTGATTACCCTGTCTGCCAAGTTCTCATTTTTCTAACCTCGTTTACTCTCTTTGTATGAACAACAACACGTATCTTGCCCATTTCGGGGCTCGTTGAAGAGCCTTACTCAGCCTCACCTAACCCGAGGTATCTGTATGTCTCGCCCACCCACAATCTATAGCGCTTGAGAAAACCAAATGGACGATCACCACCAAACGTGGGCTGGCACTCGTGTTTGGACCAGTTGGTACCGGCAAAACAACCTTGGCTCGGGAACTGGCACAGCGTCTTGAAGATAACCCCTCCGTTGGCTACGTCTTTATTACCAACCCCAACTTTCCAACCCCCAATCAGCTTCTTAGGGCCATTAATCAGGAGTTTGAAGTACCGCAAACCTCAAACAGTTATCTGGATCTTTTGAACATCTTCAAAAACTTCCTGATAACGCAGGTGCTCAAAGACCAGAAAACCTTGGTTCTCATAATTGATGAGGCACAGACCCTCAAAGCGCCGCTGCTCGAGCTGCTTCACGAGCTGATGAACTACGAGAGCAACGACCAGAAATTCTTACAAGTCGTGCTCTTTGCTCAGGAGGAGTTTCGCACAAGGCTGCAACACCCACAGTTTCGAAACCTCGTCAACAGAGCTGCCATGTCCTCTACCCTTGAAAACCTCTTCTACGCCGAGAGCGTTACCATGCTTCGACATCGCTGGTTGATTGCTGGGGGTAAGGATTTTCCCTTCACAGACAGTGCAATTGAGCAGCTTTACACCTACTCACACGGTATTCCCCGCACCCAAGTCATCCTTGCTGATAATGCCCTTCTTGCGGCCTTTGTCAGCGGTCAAACGTAATTCCGGTAGTATTTCAACGAGTCATAGTGCTCGATGGGCAGCGCTTCAGCACCCGCTCGGCTCTCGAGTTCAGTAAGGAGCTCACGCTGTCCGGTGGTTCCTGCTTTTACGCTTCGCTTCCCTCGGCGGAGTCCTGTACCTGATCCTGCCCGATTTCTTCAACCCAAACCATTATTTTCCGGGCTTACTGTAGCCTCTGTGGTAGTTGGTTGAGGGGGTGTAGCAGGTTAGATATCTTGCTGCCGCTGCGTCTCAGCACGCTCGTGTCTACTTAACTCAGGAGGCTGTTCTGGTCCCACGAGTGGCGCTTGCCGAACGGGTGCACCTAGGGGCAAAACGATCCGCCCGAAGATACTGTTCAAAAAGCTCGCCGCTGAGATGTACCATGCACACAGCGCGAGAAGAATGCCCATATAGCCGGCTGCTACGATTAACTCTTGCACTCCAATCAGAAACCCAATATCAAGTAAAAGCAGGGTGAGCATGAATGCTGAAAACATAATAAAGACCGCTCTGTTGAGCTTGATCGTGGCTATCCACACATAAAAAGTGAATACCGTCCAGCCCACAAGTGTCCAACCCACCGATGCCCCTACATCAGCCAAGATGCCGAGACCATCCACAAAGTAGAATAAGAAGCCAAACGCGAGCCAGAACGCACCATACGAGGTAAAAACAACCGCTCCGAACGTGCGGTTGTTTCGAAACTCCCACATGCCACAAAGAAGCTGTACTAACCCCCCATAGAAAAACGCTGGAGGAATAAAAGTCCCTATCTGATCTAACCAGCCAGCATTTATGATTGAGAGCAGAAACATTGTCAGCGCAAACCCTGCCATCCCCACGGTAGCCGAGTCTGTTAGGGGAAGCATCTGTGGATATGTATCCCGCTTCATCGTTCTCTCCTGGACGATGCGCTGAGCCTCGTCTTCTCCTAACCCCTTAGGCCCCTGTTGCGACACGCTTTGCATCTCCTTTTGCTTCTGGGCCCGCTGCTGCCGTTTAGTACTAACGAGCCACTGCGTTCCGGTTCTCCCCCATGCCTACTACTCTGAACAATCGAAATACCTAAACTCACAGGATAGCAACATGCTCCCTTGGCGCAAGTTATCTCACCCTATCGCTTGTGGCTTAGGGTTCAAGGTTTGACGCGTTTGGTGAGTGGGAAGACCAAAAGTTTTCGTAAATGTGCCACTTGGCCCGTTTACAGCATGCAATCCTGTACCTAAAATGTCTAGTAATAGACCATGCGACAAGTGATCTACAGGGGAACGCTACTATACTACTAACTTAGTAGAGTAGTAGAGGTTCTGGAAATGAGTGGGATGACGGAACGTAGGCTCTTACCTTCAGCGTTCAGCACCCATCTGATCATCGCACTAAGTGCGGCGGCAATTTTGCCACGACAGCGCTCGCTCAGGAGACAACTACTTCTGCACCTAAAGTCCGAAGGTATACGTAAAGCAGTACTGATCGTGGCTGCGGTAATAGTTATGTTCGGTCAGTTAGCCCTCGCTGGTAGTCCAGTGCTCGCTGATGCTCAGTCCCCTCTTAATAGTAACAGTAATACTCAGCCGCAGGGTACTCCAGCAAATGGAGCATCACCTAGCACAGCCCCCAGTGCTACTCGACAGGGATCCAATACTGGAACCGCAGTGTTAGTACAACAGGGCACTCCAGCAAATGGACCGACCTCACCTGCTAATCAGATCATCCCCACCACTTGCCCCAATGGACAACACCTAGAGGGTGGTACTTGTGTCCCCGATAGAATCCCTACTCCCACTTGCCCCAGTGGGCAACACCTAGACAGTACTAGCTACAAGTGTGCCCCTGATCCTCCTCCCACCCCTACCACTTGTCCCAATGGACAACACTTAGAGGGTGGTACTTGTGCCCCCGATAGAATCCCTACTCCCACTTGCCCCAGCGGACAATTGAAGGACGAAAGAGGCAACTGCGTTAAACCATCTGTTTTCCAGATCATGGACTTCTTCTCTGGGAACCCTCCACAAAAGACACCAGATCAAAGTCAGCCGCAGCCGCTAACCCAAGGCATCTCTGGATTAACGGCACAACACCCTGGGGCTGCGGACCCTGGGGTTGGTGGAGGCCAGCCGTTAGGAGGGGGGATGCTTAGCCTCGCACCCCGCAAGTCAACAGATAGCAATAGTCCTCTAAATCATCTCGCCCTTAGGCCCCTCAAGTCGGGCGGGAGCGACAACCCTCTAAATTATCTTATGGCCATACTTGCAGTAGCAGCCGTTGGCCTTCTGGGCTCGGCACGCTCGATCTGGAGACGTAGATCAACCGATGGGGTTAGCGAGCATACTACTATTGACACTCGTGCTGATGCGGTTAAGGCTTTCGCCGACGGTCGCGCTGCTACTAAGGGCGATGGCGGTGTTGGGGGTGGTAGTGCCGGAGGTGCCGATGGTGGTAGTGCCGGTGATGGAAGCCTAGCTTTGCCAGTAGCAGGTGTACTCCCTTGGATCCCGATTCAACGCACCAGGCTGTTGATAGCTTGCGATTACTTGTTCGTACTCTCCTACTTGCGTGAGACACTGGAGGGTCAGCCAGACCTCGAGGTGGTCGGCGAGGCCACCACCGCCGCGGAAGCCGTGGAGCTAACGGAGCGTTTGCACCCCAGGGTTGTCCTGATCGGCTTGCACCTACCACAGACGGATAGCGTGGAGACGATCGCTTCGATCAAGGAAGAGAACCCGGATACCAATATTCTGGTTATAGCTACCCAAGACGATGACGCTGCTATCCTGCCGGCCATCGAGGCTGGCGCGACAGGCTACGTGCTCGAAGACTCGCCGCGCGAAGAGCTCCTTGAGGCTATTCGAGCTGCAGCGCACGGCACATCGGTGTCGAAAACAACCTAGTAGACGACCATTCGAAGGGGCAAATGCAGCGTCCAACCAGCAAGCAGAACTTGTTGGAGAAAATAGGAATAAGATGGGTTTGCCTTTAGCGAGGTGTACTATTTTTGGGGCTTCCGAAGGCAACCGTGATAATGGTGAACACTTGGAAGTAGAAGCGAGGCAAACAGTACATCCCAGCGTTAAGAGGCACTAAACAGCAGGATGTGAGGACTTCGACTCCGCCAATCGTGGCCTCAGCGAAGCCTATGTTAGCTAGTAAGCTCTAGTTGCGTATTTCTGTGTCACCCTCAAATGACAAAGTCCAGACTCATAGAGCAACCAGAATGAAACTAAGGTAGGCTCAGTTAGTTTGAAAACGAAAATGGCCAATGCACGGTGGCGATGGGTTCTCCCCGCCGGTGTGGGAGTAGCGGTCCTCGCTTATGTGTTGGTACAAGTGATGATAGTAGCTTACATTTTCGTGTTCTCGGTTCTAACGGGGGGCGGGCTCGACAGCGCCCAGCTAAAGAGCTTTGCCGACCTAATGGCCGTCTGGGGCCTACTTATCCTGAACTCTCTATTAACAGTTCCCGCTGCTGCATGGGTTGCACGCAGGGTTGGCGCAGAGGCTACTTTGCATGGGGTACTGGTAGGTTTGGTATCTGTGGCCGTTATCCAACTTATCGACCTGCCTAATGGCGCACCGGACTTCAATGACTTAACAAAAATGTTCATTCTGTCGGTAGGAGCTGGGTGGTTGGGAGGTAGCCTGGCTGATGCTACCCTGCGTGGGCAGAAGGCACTATACCGGGCCAGCCAGGCCATCAACGCAGCCCGCAGTCCCCAAGAGATCGTTAGCGCCATTGGCCAGCACCTGGCCGACCCTGCAGAGGTGAGCCAGGTAGCCTTGTGGCAAGAGATCTCCGAGGTTGAGGATGACACGTCGATGGATCTCGAGCTCCTTGCTGCCTGGGCCCCGCGGAAGGCGCAAGCTTGGGAATCCGGACTACGGCTCAACTCGGCCCTGGCGCCAGCGCTGTCTGGGCTCCAAGATCAGCAGACACCGCTGTTGCTCCGAGCGAGCGAGTTGCCTGCTTCCGAGCGCACCATGTGGGAGCGTCAGGGCATCCGCTGGGCCACCCTGCTACCGCTGATCACCTCCAACGATACCCTGGCAGGGACGTTGATGGTAGCGTCGCGGAGGACCGGTGGTTTTTCCAGGAGCACGATGCGCAGGTACCTGACCGTTAGCGCTCAAGCTGCGCTGGCGTTGGAGAACTTGCGGCTGGTCGAACAGGAACGTCAGGCTGGTGTGCTACGAGAGCGTCAGCGGCTAGCGCATGAGATCCACGACACGCTGGCCCAGGGTTTCACCAGCATTGTAATGAGCGTCCAGATAGCGGAAGGTACCCTGGCTCCAGACCTGACGGCGCCGGTACGGCAGCTCCTCGATCAGGTGCGTCTCACCGCGCGCGAAAGCCTGGCCGAGGCGCGGCGCCTGATGTGGGCGCTCAGACCGGAGGCGCTTGAGCACTCCTCGTTACCTGAGGCACTGAGCAGCCTTGCCGAGCGGTGGTCGGGGGACTGCGAAGTCGCTGCCAGCAGTACCATCATCGGCACGGCGCGCTCGCTTTCCCCAGATATCGAGTTTGCGCTGCTGCGAGTGGCCCAGGAGGCACTGGCCAATTGTCGTAAATATGCTCAAGCTAGCCAGGTGGTAATGACCCTCTCCTATATGAGCAACCTCGTCACCCTGGAGGTAAAGGATGATGGTGTAGGTTTCGATCCTGCTCAGCCACCTACCAAGAGAAGTGAACTTAGCGGCGGATTTGGGCTTAAGGGTATGCGGGAGCGGGTCGAGCAGTTGAGTGGCACGCTCCTGGTCGAAAGTGTGCCCGGAGAAGGCACGACGTTGATGGTTGAGCTGCCGGTGGTTAGGGGACAGCGGTCAGCCGGAGGCATGGAAGATGTAAAAGCGGCTCCATAATTCCAGTAGCACTATTTACAGAGCGGCACACGCGCTTACTACTCGCCAACGAGTACCCCACGGTACGAGGCAGCCTTCGCAGCATATTCGCCCCTGGTTTGTAACGGCGTAGCACATCGAGAAGGTATGCTTTTCTCATGATACTCGGTAGGATACCGAGCTACCGTCTCATACGCCCTTGTTAGATGGTTTCTCAGAAACCCTGCCTCTAGAGCGATTTGCACATCAACTAACGGACGCTGTGTATCCCCGCAGTGCTCGAACCAGCCCTCGGCGTCCTGGGGCGTGTTAGCATCGAGTGCCCAGCCTACATAGCTTCGAGAAGCATCTCCTTGGTCTCCTGGCTTTCGCTTCCCTGAAGGGAGTTCTTTAGCTTGGAGAAAACCCCTTCTATGGGGTTGAACTCGGGGGAGTAAGCGGGCAGGAAAAGCAGAGATGTGCTCCCCTCGATTCGATCAGCTTGCAGATGCGTTCTCCTTTGTGAGCCCAGAGGTTGTCCATGATATGATCACCTCTCCCTTCTTGATCTCGG
>JAFAPF010000230.1 GCA_019247245.1 Rubrobacter sp.
TGTCCTGTCCTTTTTTCATCGCTTGTAACATGCACGATTCTGCATAGGTATCCATCGCTGTTACAACCTCGCTTCCCTACCGCCTAAAAACAGTGTTACAAGCAGGGGTAAATCGTCCTTTTATGCAGGATACTGCAAGTGAATTTCTGGGAATTCAGAGTATCGGCAGCTAGTGCACCTTAGGCGTTACAAGCAATAGGCGTAAGCTCATACAGAGCTCCCTAGTCTCGGCCAGCAGATAGCACTACTTTACCCGTGAGATGCCGTGCGCTCTGTTTTTCTAAAGCCTCGGCTGCCTGCTCAAGAGGAAAGGTGTGCGAGGGTTGAGGTTTGAGAGCTCCTTCCCTGTACCATCCAAGCGTTTCGGCGGTAGCCTCTCGGACCGTCTCAGGCTCACGCCTAAGATATCCGCCCCAGTCCATACCCATCACAGCGCAGTTCCTAATAAGCACCTGCACGGCAGGTACTTCTGGGATGTGGCCGCTGGCGAAGCCAATGACGAGGATAGTTCCCTCCCAAGCCACGCAGCGTATGGAAGCATCAAAGGCTTCTCCACCCACGGGGTCTAAGATGACGTCGGCCCCTTTGCCTTCGGTAAGCTCTTCCACCCTATCGCGGATATCTTCATGTTCGTAGTCGATCGTATAGTCGGCACCGTGTTCGGAAGCGACCTTAAGACTCTCCTCGCTACTGCCAGTGCCGATCACGGTAGCACCCAAGTGCTTGCCCACTTCTACAGCGGCGCGTCCTACGTTACCGCCAGCACCGTGTACCAAAAGCACATCCCCAGCTCCCAATCGCGCCCTGTGGACCAGTGCGAGGTGGGCTGTGCCGTAGGCTAAGGGAAACGCAGCGGCGGTCTGGAAATCCATTCCTTGTCGGATCCTCAATACATTCGTCGAAGGAGCTACGACTTGCTTGGCGTAGCCACCGTACGGCAGCACGGCCATCACCCGGTCACCTGGCTCTAAGCCTTCTACGCCGTCACCTACCTCAGCTACCACACCAGAAACCTCGAAGCCGGGGCTGAAAGGCAAGGAGGGTTTAAACTGATACTGCCCAGCAATTAGCAGGGTATCGGCGAAATTCATGCCCGAAGCGTGCACCTCAATAAGTACCTCTCCGGCTGATAGCGGCTCCGCTTCGATCTCTTCGACTACAAGGGTTGAAGGCTCACCCCATTCCTTACAAAGCACGGCCTTCATAGCTCCGTCACTCCCTTCACCTACCCCGTATATTTTCTCCTAGGCGAGAAGCATAGCATGCGCACATAGGACACTAATTCCGGTAATCTGTAGAAGTGGATTTCCGGTAATTTACTTTATAGGAAGCTCGGATTGAGAACAACTGTTATCGGCAGCTCAAGCCGCTTAGGCGTTACGAGAGGGTAGCAAAGGGCCGGGCTGCGGTAGTTGATATGCGAGGGACTTTGGCGTGAATAGCCCGGCTATGAAAGACGCCCGTGACGATACAAAGCGTTGGAGAGGGAGTGGCCACTGACGCATCCTTCTTTCCCTTCTGCTGTCTCCATGATAGTGAAGTAGCTGCGGGGGTGAGTTAAATAAGTTGCAAAGCTTGGGATAATTCTCAGTGCAACCACCACAAAGAGCTTCCGAGAGAATACCTGTTGTCGAAACCTAGTCGAAGACGGCATCATTTTACGTTTCAAACAGGTCTTCATCTCAGCGGGTTCTGTGAAAGCCAGTATATGACCTCTTCCGCACTTTTATTTGGGGGAAATACAGGGTAGAAGACTTTCTCAATGAGTCCACCGTTGGCTATGAGTGTAAGTCTCTTTAGCAGGATCATGCCCTCTACCTCGAAGGCAGGCATCCCCAACGCATGGGCAAATCGTAGGTCCTGGTCGCTCAATAGCTCGAAGGGCAGATGTAACCGTTTGGCAGTCTCTTGCTGGTAATCAGTGTCTTGTGTGCTGAGGCCAAAGACACGTGTGTCTAAAGCTCGGAGTTCAGCATAGTGGTCTCGGAAAGTGCATGATTGCGGAGTACATCCCCTTGCTCCAGGAATCTCGTCCCATCCTTGCGGGAGGTTCCTATCAGGAGGCCCCGTCATCGGGTAGCAGTACACCACGGTTCGACCCTCAAGAACCGAGAGGTGCACCAAGTTGCCTGCCGTCGATGCTAATGGCACAGGCGGTAGATGCATCCCGGTTAGATGGTCAGCTGCCCCATCGTCTACTGGTATAGGCAGGTTCTCCGGTAGCTGGTGAATGTTAGCTTGGTCAGTCATAACGCGTCTTCCTGTAGGAGTTCTGATTGTCCTACTATTTCATAACTCATCGTGTTTCCAAAGTTTTGGTACGTTGATTTTGATATGAGTATTGGTACATCACAGCAGGCATAAGTGGTGGGCTTTGAGAGGGGAGTTTGGGATGTATCAAAAAGGGTCCAGCTTGTTGAAAAAGTCGTTGTTGGAACAGTCAGTGGTCCAAAACAAGACCAAAACACCTAAAAATCCGAGCTAAGACCCTCCAAAGCCGGGATTTCAACCCCCTGAGTGGGATCAGAAAAGGGCATAAAGGAGTTTTTAACAGGCTGCACCGTTTTTGATATAGGACAAAGTGTCTGCGCTGAGACAACCAATTCCGCTCTTAAGATCTTCTCGAAACCTAAGGACCAGAAAGTATGAGACAGGACTATGTGAAGGTACTGGATACAGAGATGAGAGCGAACCACATAGCCATGGCCGCCACCGTAAACATCACCATGAACAGATTGATGAGAGCATCGCCCTTGCTTTCTTCAGCAGACCAGGACTTCCACGCGTCTAGCCAACCGTTCACTTCTACAACTATATACTCGAAGTTCATCCCTCGTAGACCGTCCCTATGAGCGTGGGCGCGAACAGTATCGTCGCCCACGCAGGTATCTTCTTCACCTGCCCAGCTTAGGACATTAGGGCACAAACGTTGTGGCGATTAGCAGAATGGAGAGCAGGATTAGGGACACTATCGTAGCTCCAGCAATGAACTTGAAGATTGGGCCGTTAGCGTATTTGTCCATGATCTCTTCATTGTTAGTCAGCTTAAGCAAAAAGATGAGGATAGGGGTTAGGAGTATCGCGTTAACCGTCTGCGAGAAGAGTGCTACGGTGACTAAGGAAACGTTCAGGAGTACAACACCGCCACCGAAGATGATAAAGAACGCCAGAAGCCCGTAGAACCAGCGAGCTTCACTGATAGACCGATCTATCCCGGCCTCGAACCCAAACCCTTCGCAGAGAATGTAGGCCGAGGACATAGGTAGGATCGCTGCCGAGAGCAACCCTGCGTTGAGCAGACCCAGCCCGAACAGGACCTGGGCGAAGCGCCCCGCAAGAGGGCCCAGAGCGAGGGCTGCATCTTGCGCCTCGGAGACTTCCTGGCCGCTCACGAAGAGCGTCGCGGCACAGGCGATGATGATGAAGGCGGCTACCACGCCCATAAAAAGAGAGCCTATGTAGATGTCGGCTCGTTCGTGGTTCAGCCTCTCTGGGGAGATATGCTTGTCTACCACATAGGACTGAATAAAGAATTGTCCCCAAGGGGTTATCGTCGTGCCCACCGTCGCTATGAACGCTATGATGAAATCGGAGTTGTCGAACTGGAAGCTGGGGATAAGCGCACCCTGAAGCGCCGCTCCCCAATCGGGTTGAGCGAGCAACCCTGAGGCAATGTATGAGAGGTAGATCACGGAGAAAACCAAGAAGATACGCTCCACCCGCTTGTAGTTGCCCCTAGTGACCAAGAAGAAGATGAGCAGCGCTGCTACAGGTATGGATATGTAGCGGGTAAGGCCAAACAGCTCTAGTCCAGCTGCTATACCAGCAAACTCCATCACCGTCGTGCCAAGGTTTGCAAACAGTGTGGCCAGCAGGGCGAAGGCCGTCCACCTAACGCCGAAGCGCTCTCTGATGAGGGAAGCAAGCCCCTTACCAGTAGCAATCCCGGCCCTTGCCCCCATCTCTTGGGTGATCGCCAGGGCGAGCGTGACGAGGAGTATGACCCACAGAAAGGAGTAGCCGAACTGGGCTCCGACCACTGAGTAGGTGGTGATGCCTCCGGGATCGTTGTCGGCGGCGGTCGCGATAAGCCCTGGCCCTAGCACCGCAAGCAGCGGCAGCAGGCGTCCTATTCGTGTCTTTAGGACAGCCAGCGGCCCTCTCGCCTCCAATCTCCAGGACCCACGAGGTCTATGACATCGTCTATAGTGACTATACCATTAAGCTTGTTCTCTTCATCGACCACGGGGATGGCTTTGAGGTTGTACTTCATGATCTTGCGTACGACTTCGTCCTGCTCTGTCTCGAGGGAGACGCACACCAGCTCTTGGCTCATGAACTCCCTTACCGGGGTTTCGGGGTTGGCCAGGATCAGGTCCCTTAGCGAGAAGACGCCTTCGAGGTGTTCCACTTCGTCTGTTATGTAGATGTAAAAGGAGTGCTCTTCTTCAGGGGGCGAACTCCTGAGTTTCTCGACCACCTCTCGGGCTGGCGTGTCCGGTCTAACCGAGATGTACTCGGGCGTCATGATCCCACCAGCCGACTCCTCCGGGTATGAGAGCAGTTCCCGTAGCTCTTGAGCCTCCGAACGCGGCAGATGGTCGAGTATCTCTTGGGTACGCTCTTGCGGGAGATCGGACAGGAGGTCCGCTGCGTCGTCTGGGTCCATCTCCTCCACGAGCTCGGACGCTTCCTCGTCATCTAGGGAGTTCATTACCGAGACCTGCAGCTCGGGGCTCATCTCTTCTAGCGTATCGGCAGCCATCTCATCTGGGAGGGCCTCCAGCATGTCTAGGCGCTCCTCGGTAGAGAGGGAAGCGGCGATCTCGGCCAGGTCCGCAGGGTGCAGCCGACCCAAACTCTCTTTGCTCAGCTTGAGCCTTAAGTTGGGATCGCGCCAATCCGTGAGGTTCACATCGCCCCACTTCACGCTAGGAGGCGGGTACCTACGAGCGATGGCATCAGCGAGACGCTTGAACCCCAGCCTCCGAATCAACGCGCTGGCAGAGATATCTACGCCTAAGACCTGAAGTTCACGGCCCGTACGAGCAAGCTGGATATCTTGAACCCGCACTACCTTGCGGCCCTCGAGGTCAACTATCTGCTTGTCTAGGACGTTTCGAGACAGCAAGATATCCTCCTCTTGAAGGTGGGCTGTGGAGAGATCATCCTCCCTAGTAGAGAGGATGATCTGGGTAGCTTCGAAAGCCCTTACCTCCCTCCAGGAGACGTAGCGATGAGACTTACGGCCGGTACGCACCCTGATGAGAGAGATGTAAGGGTAGGGGAATGCGGGGCGGCCAGCAAGGTCGGATACTCGGCCCAGAGTCTTATTCTGGGAATCTATAACCGGCAAGTTAAGGACTTCGCTAAGGTAAAGTATCAGGCGACTCCCCAGCTCTAATCAGGGTTCCCTTAGTGCTCTGGGTA
>JAFAPF010000496.1 GCA_019247245.1 Rubrobacter sp.
TAAAGGTTTCGGCGTTCAGCCGCGAGCCGAAGAAACAGAACACTTTAGCCCCTTGCAGGTTTAGAGCAAACGGCCGATTGTCGTCATCGACAAACCAGTATAACGAGGGTATGAGTCGAGCACTCTGCGAAGGCATAATCCTCCCAAGTCCGCCTTGTACAAGTATACAAGCAATACAAGCAGCACCCTTCTTATCACCCCTACGTTACTCACAAAATCAAGCCGAATCTACACTGTAGCTTCTCGTCTATGCTAGAGCTAGGTTGTTGTTAAAGTCCTGTCGAGCCTCGTTGGGGGTCACATAAGCCTTCGATCACGCTTCAATCGCTTCCAAGAGATGCAACGAGATGGCAGAGGCAAACGTACCTACCCTGACCATTAGTGCGTAACTACTCGCTCTACCACTTCAGATACTGAAGGATCCCGAGCGCTGCACAAAGAAGCAACAGCGAGCTCCCCAGAGTAGGTGCAAAGCTGTTTTGGCGGGTGTGTTAGGCTTCGTCAAAGCATCGTTTCCAAAAACAGCGAACAAGGAGAAGAAAGCGCGATGGGCATTGAGAAAAATAAGGATATCCCTTTACCTATCGTGAGCTTGAACCGTTGGGTTTTGGTGGTTGGGGTACTAAGCGGGCTACTTCTCCAACAACCCATCTTCACTACGGTGCTCTTCGCCATAGTATTGTCTGCCGTGTTGTTCGGACGCCGAGGCAGTCTGATCTTCCAAGCCGGCAAGCGGTTCTTGGCGAAACGAAACGCCGCGGCCCTGTCTGAAGGTCGAGTGGAAGACCCCAGGCTGATGCGCTTTAACAACACCATCGCTGCGATACTCCTAGGAGGGGCGCAACTATCCTTCCTTTTTGGCTTTGAATTTATTGGTTGGATACTTTCGCTAGCGGTAGCCATAGCAGCTGGTATTGCATTGGCGGGTTTTTGCCTCGGCTGCGCCCTGTATTTCCGATACAGGATGAACCGCTATCGGCTGTTTGGGGAAAAGGGCAAATGAGTAGACAAAGACACTGTAGAAGTCTTAATCCAAGAACCACAACTAGAAACCGCTAGAACTCTCCTCGGATAGCTTCATCAGGCGACCTTCTTCATACCTCGGGATGAGCTCTTTAGGATAGTCACCTAGCTCATTGCCAAAACTCCGTGGACGGCTCCTTGGTTTCCAAGGATACTTTTATGGAGAACTTGTTTGACGACCCAAAGGGAGGCGCGGATGGGCACAACATCAAAGGAGGCCGGACGTCAGAGTTCGACTGGATTCCGGACCACGATGAAGGTCCTCAGGATGATCCACTGTTGGTTATATCGCGCGAGCGGCGGTAAGTGGGGCCGAACGTTTTTGGCTCGCCAATACTTACTGCTGACTACAACCGGAGGCATGACCGGGCGGTCTCGGACCTGGCCACTCACTTATCTCTCTGAAGGTGACCGTCTTATCGTCATCGCCTCTAACGGGAGACAGCCGACCCACCCTTCATGGTATCTAAACCTCCTAGCAAACCCATGCGTGGACGTTCAGCTCGGGAAGCTGACAAGAAAGGATCGCGCAGGCCGAGGAAGGGGATGAGCGAACTCGGCTGTGGACGCGTGTCGTCCAAGAGTATCCCGCCTACGCAAGCTATCAGCGGAAGACCACCCGGGAGATACCAATCGTAGTGCTGTATCCGTCGGCCTGACTTCGCGAGGATGATTTGAAGGAACGGTTCAAGCTCTCGTCAGAGCCTCCGGGCTAAGGCCCTATGGATCGCCAAAACGGGGCAAAGAACCACTGCTCGGTGGTTAGGCCTCAACAGAAGCCAGGGTTAAAACAGCCTCTTGAATATACTTGACAGTCTATCTCACCCTTCGCTAAAGGCGATGGAGGTTTCCATAACCAGCGGGAAAACGTCGTAGACGCCTATGTTGTTAGGTGGAACCGTTGGTCGGACAAGGTGACCCTTTGGTGCGGTCTCGATTAGCCTAAAAGGAAGAGAAAAATCAATCCCTTCGTGGGTTCGCCTTTTTTGATGCGGTCGTTAGTCCTCTAAGATTAGTAGTCCTCAATAAAAGCCCAAAAAGTCCTACAAATATATGAAACGAAGCTAAGCCCCATTTCGCCCTCCGCGAGGTCGGCGAAATGGCTGCCTCAAGCCTCATTTTTGCGCTTTATCAGTCTCTATGGCGCAACAACCTCCTAACGGCGTAAGCCTAGCCCTTCCGGGAAGGCACCGGGCTTCTCCTTGTGCCATCATACCGATAGGCAAAATGTTTTCCCACAGGGTAAATCTGGAGAGAGGAGGAAAGTATGGCAACGCTAGATGAGCTGCTCGGTATCGAGGGAGTCGTAGCCGCCGGCGAGTTTGGTGCCGATGGAAGCGTTATAGACTATAAGGCCAAGATGGACATGTCGCCCGAGATGGCGCAGATGACAGCTCAATTCTGCGCCACGGTCACTATGATGTTCAACACCCTTGCCAACTCCTACACTCAGCTAAGCGGCATGCGATGGGTGCCCCAGCAAGGCTGGGCGTACTCTGGTGGAGATTGGACGGTAGCCATAGGCGGCGGTGGCCATAAAGGCGTGTTCGTTGAGACGGCCAGGGCGGACTTTAACAGGTTATTCGAAGCTCTAGTGGAAGCAGATGTAACACCGAGCACAGAGCTAACCGGTGCTCGGCCAAGACCAGAGCCATCCAGTGGTTTCCCCGGTACAGAGCCAGTAGCGGAAGATGCCTCGCGGTCAAGGACGGAAGATGTGCCAATGGCGGAAGAGGTGCCCTCCGGCACCCCGCCGCAAGCACCGCCCGGAGACGTGCAGAGGGAAACCTCACCCGAGCCTCGGCCAACAGGAACGAGAGAAGCCCCACCAACAGGACAACAGAGGCCTGGGCAAACGGAGAGGGAGCCGCAAGAAGATAAGGGCTTGATAGACAGAGCTAGGGATGCACTCTTAGGCGAGGAGGAACCCAGAAGAGAAGGCACCGACAGACCAGAGCGAATGATTTAGATTAAGTTGCCAATAAATACAATAGAAAATCGTTAGGATCGGGGTGCCGCGGCACCTCGATCCTGCTCTATGCCCTGGTGGCTTTGGTGTTTGTCAAAGCTTGAGGAGAGTTGTTGGGCTACCTGTGGCGGGTGCCTTTAACCTTGCGGTGGGTTCCATATACTGGTGCGTTCCCCGGCACGATGCTTATGGTCCCATCGGTCTCGAGAACAGCCATCCTTACTTTCTCTACATCATCGTAGCCGTGCTCGCGTAAGGCCAAGCTGCAATCCTCTTTACTTATCCGTTCTCTTTTTAAAGCCCTATCTATCCAGTGCCCATCTCTAGCTATAATCGTGGGGTGCCCTTCAATCAAACCGCTCAACCCCGGGCTCTCCACGTCGAGATAGGCAACCAGCCGGTTAATTAGGAAGAGGACCACCAAGAGGACAAGCCCTCCGATTAGAGAGTTGTCTGGACCAGTCATGGCCGGCTGTAGAGCGTTGGCAACGAGCAGCAAGAGCGCCAGATCAAACAGCGTAAACTGCCCTACCTCCCGCTTACCGAAGAGTCTCAAGGCTAGCAGGAAGGCCAGGTAGATCACGACGTTGCGGAGGATGAACTCCCACCATGGTACTCCCAGCTTCAGAAGGTCCATCTTCTAACTCCCCTCTCCAAACGCTTTACTCATCTTCCATTGCTTTCGGATCTCCAGCGTGCTAGCGAGGGTAGAGCCCACCGTCGACCAAGAGGGTCTGGGACGTAATGAAAGGGTTCGACACGAGGGAATGCACCGCTTCCGCGACCTCTTCCGGACGCCCAAGACGTCCTACCGGAATCTGTTCGGCTAGTTGCCGGTGTGCTTCCTCACCTCCTGGTAACGTTGCGCCACCCTTTATGAGCGCTGGTGCAACGGCGTTTACCGTAACACCGTATGGCGCGAGTGGCCCAGCTAGAGCGCGCGCCAAGCCGATGAGGGCTGCCTTCGAGGCCGTATAGTGAGGTCCCACCAGCCCGCCTGTGAAGGCGGCAACCGAGGAGACGAGAACGATCCGCCCCCACCCCCTCTCCTGCATTCCGGGCGTAAGGCGTTTGGCTAGGAGGAAGGCAGGCCTGAGGTTCACGCTCATGACCCGGTCCCAATCCTCCACCGTGATCTCTTCGAGATCTTGTCGAGGAGCGATGCCGGCGTTGCTGACCAAGATGTCTATTGGACCCAGCGTCGACTCGACCGCCTCTACTAACATTTTCACCCTCGCCGGGTCTTCAACCTCACCCCGAGCCGCCACGGCTCTTCGGCCCGACGCTATTATCTTGCCGGCTACCTCCTCAGCAGCGTCAGCATCACGCCCATAACCTATCGCAATGTCCGCCCCGGCCTTCGCGAGCCGTTCGGCTATCGCAGCCCCTATCCCTCGGCTCGCCCCCGTTACCAGGGCCACACGCCCGTCGACCTCCATGGGCATCTTTTCCTTTCAAAAACAAGCGGGCGATCCGCTGGCGAGTCTTCAGACATTTGGATCCTAACGGTTGATGGAGCGCATCTGCTGCTCGGCGTAGCGTTCTCCGGCGACCGAGCCCTTGGGCATCACCTCTTCAATCCGCGTAAGATCCCCTTCGGTAAGCTTGATATCCGCAGCAGCCGCGTTCTCTTCCAGGTACTTCCGACGCTTGGTACCCGGAATGGGCACTATATCGCCGCCCTGGTAGAGCAGCCAAGCAAGCGCAAGCTGGCCCGGGGTTACCCCCTTCTCGTCCGCGATCTCCCCAATCCGCCCGACGAGCTCCAGGTTCTTTCCGAAGTTCTCCTCCTGGAAGCGGGGGAAGCGCTCGCTCCTCACATCATCCGGCAGGTCTTCGATGCTCTTCCATGCCCCGCTCAGGAAACCACGTCCTAAAGGACTGTAGGCAACAAAGCCAATGCCGAGCTCGCGCAAAGTCGGCAGGATCTCATCCTCTACGTCCCTGCTGAACAGCGAGTACTCTGTCTGCAGCGCGCTTATGGGGTGCACCGCATGCGCCCTACGGATGGTCTCCGGTGCCGCCTCTGAGAGTCCAAGGTAGCGCACCTTACCCACCTCGACGAGCTCCTTCATAGCACCCACGGTCTCCTCTATTGCTACCTCCGGGTCCACTCGGTGCTGGTAGTAGAGGTCTATGTGCTCTACCCCCAGCCGTCGCAAGGAGGCGTCGCATGCCGATCGTACGTACTCCGGCTTGCCGTTGACGCCAACCCAGCTGCCATCCTCGCGCCGCTCGTTGCCGAACTTGGTAGCGAGGGTTACCTGCTCTCGTCTATCGGCGATGGCCTTGCCGACGAGCTTCTCGTTGGTGAAGGGGCCGTACATGTCAGCCGTGTCAAGAAAGGTGATGCCGAGCTCTAGAGCCCGATGGATGGTGACGATAGACTCATCCTCGTCGCTGGTGCCGTAGAACTCGCTCATCCCCATGCACCCCAGCCCCAACTCCGAGACCACCAGCCCCTGGCTACCGAGATTCCGCTTATCCATACGTTCCTCCTTCTTAAATAACTAAGGTCACCTAAGGTCACTTCGGAACGAAGAAACACTGTAAACGACGATGCACAGCACTAGATCTCTGCCTATATATCATTGCATACCCATTCTTAGCCGCGTACGGTTACCTTAAAACCCCGAAAGCCAACGCGTCCACGCTTTCGCTGGATGAGTCCCGTATGACGCCTTATTGCCATATGAGCTATCTAGCAGATTATTCTGGGGCCCCTCGGGTATATGCGCATACAGCCTGAAAGCGTTATCGAAGGGAGGTGCATCTTGGAGAACAAAGGAGAGGTTTGCCTCGAGGAAGAGGTCGAGCGTATGCGGCGTTCGGGGATGTCCACGACCGAGATCGCCCGAAAGATGGGTGTGGACCCAGGTTGGGTAGAAAGCTTGGTCTCTATGTGGGAGGGTGGAGGGTCCTCTGGAGAAAAAAGTGAGCGTTAGGAAACTAAGTCGACGCGATCCAACTCGCAAGTTCCCGGCAAAAGAGCAACTACCCACTGTGGCCCAATCTCACCAGGAAGGTGCTCAAAAGTACTTTTAAGGTAGGAATGCACCATGTATATGCCCTCGAGTTGCCTAAGAGGCCGCGCGTTGCGCAAGCGCTACGCATGGGGTTTCTATGCCATATGAGCTCTTTGCCCTCTGCTCGTACACCTGAGCAGGTAAGGGTGTCTCTCATAGCGTCCGGAATGATCTCGTTGCCCGCATAGGAACCGGCTAGGAAATTGCAAGGTGTTGTGAAGCGCTGGAGGGTAAGATGGCATCGCTAAAGATCCGCCTGTTGACCTACAACATTCTAAAAGGTGGGTATGGACGCGAGGCGGAGATCATCGAGGTGATCAAAGCAGTTGTTCCAGATGTGGTCGTCGTACAGGAAGTGACAGAGGCATCCTGCTTCCGGCGTATCGCCACAGCGCTAGGGATGACTCCCTGCCTGGCCGACAGCCGGCGTCATTTATCGTTGCGGGTCGGTCTGCTCAGCCAATTGCCTATTCTGGATTTTCGCACACTTTATCTGTGGCCGGTATGGCCGGGTTGCTTACAGACGACTGTTCAGCTTGCAAACGGGTGCTCTCTGGCGGTGTATGGCCTGCACCTGGCTGCCTACTATCCATGGCTCCTCGAATGGTGGCGCACGTATCAGATGCGCGCCCTA
>JAFAPF010000155.1 GCA_019247245.1 Rubrobacter sp.
TTATTGACCCACTTGCACCGTCGATGCATGCTACTTAGCGAGAAAATCTCCTTCGCTAACCCTAGTGCATTATTATAGTGTTGCGGTTCAACTGCACTGCAAACCGCTAGTACGCCGAATAAGCTTTGCCTTCTTGGAGGTTGGTAGATGTGTGCTGGAGATTTGACCGCAATGAAGCCACCGACGATCGGAGCAGCGCTCGCCAAGAAGTGTTACACACCAGAAGCGGTGATCGATCACGTTAGCGAGGGAGGCGATCTCATCGCCGGTATGGGCAACTCCGAACCAGTCACGATCCTCGATGCCCAAGCGGAACGGCTCTCCGGTGTCCGTATCCATCAGATGCTTCCTTTTAGGGAGCGGCGCTACATGTACAGTTGCTTTCCTAGCCTCCGCCACAAGAGATTTAGGGTTCTTTTTCGGCGGGATCATCCCTGAGGCTCATGACGGACCCGTCAGCGGTGATGTCCTCTGCCTCCAGTACCTTAACAACGTCGAGATAAAACCCGACGAAGTCCAAACCGCTTCGGATTTCGGTCGAGAACTCCTAGAGACGGTGTTTCAACAGTACAAAGAAACGAGAGGCTGAGCTAAGATTCCATGGCTTGCTATCGATTAGCAAGCCAGAGATGTGCTTCGAGCAGACAAATATAACCTTAGGTTACTCGGGAGGCTTGCACTCCTTCCAACGACGCTAGCGGCTGGTGCTAACGTAATTCTTTTACATGGTTAGCAACGGAGGCCTTTTCCATGCAATTCTTCTTCTCTCGTAGAGCACAGCTCTGGTCCCTGGGCATCTTATTTGGAGTTGTTTTTCATGCTTACGGAGATTTAGCGAGTCGCTATAAGCGTTGGCCTGAGCAGCCCTCTCCTCGAACGCCGTGATTAGTGGGGTGGTGACGAACAAATGTTGCCCAAGCTTGCGGACTCAGCAAGGCAATCATCACCGACTTGGAAAACAACCACCGTCCCGCTAGGGTAAGTTAATACTGACGATCCCGAGGAACCTGGGCTTTTCCGGATGTTTGAGGAGGCATTTGGGGAGAGGTGTTCTAGGAGAAGGAATCTCACTACACTATGTCACCGTTGTCTTCACCTGCTCTGGCCGGGCAAGAGATACGACGATGAACGCTTTAAGATCAAGAATGCTATACGCATCGAGGACTATGCCCGTAGTGTGCTGATCGAGCTTAGGCGATCGAGAAGGAGCTACGTGGACCTTCCCACTACACGGCGGTAACAACCCCTCGTCGTCCTGGGTTAATGCCGATGAGAAGCAGGTTTTTCACTGCTTCAGTTGCGACGAGAGCGGGGACGTGATTGACTTCTGCCAGACCGTCGACGGCGGCGAGCCGTGGGAGACGATGGTTACCCTCTACACCCATTACAACGTCGAGCTAACGGAGACAATGAATCGTGCAGTCGCATCCGTCCTTTGCTCTTTCCGATTGCAAGCTAGAAAAATTAGGGGATGCCAGCCACCGTCGCTCAAGTTCGCAACTCAGCGGTCCGGCCTGAGGCACGAGGAAGCGTCAGCAACGGGGAAGGTTCTGTCCCGTATAAGAGCCGGAGGCGACTACCAGTCACCTCCTCCGAAGTCTCCCCCACCCCAATCTCCTCCGCCCCAGTCGCTACCGGAGTCCCCGCCAAGATCTTCGTCCGAGTACCCACCAGAATCATCGCCGTACCCACTGGAAGCATCGCTGGATGTGTCGCCCGAGCTGTCTCCTGTACTATCGGTTGCCTGTTGAGCCTCCGGCTGCGTACCTAAGTCACCTAGGCCGACGCCAGTATCGCCTATAGAGTGGAAGAACTCCTCGGCAATCATACTCCCAACAAAGCCTGCTACCAGGCTGCCAAAGATGGAACTGCCCATACCACCCATGCCAGCTCCCATGCCCCTACCGCCAAAGATACGCTCCATCACCCCTGGTTGGCGTATCTCAGTACGCGTCGCCAGCCGGGCCAAGCTCTCTGGATCATCTTGCCCTCCCACTACTGCTGTACGTTCCCCCTCGGGCGCCACCGCCGCTAGTTCACGGAGCACCTGCGCTCGCTGGGTTGGTGTCAGCTTAGCGAACGCCTCTTCGTGGGCCTGTTCGATTGCTTCTGGCGGCGCGGTCTTCAGCATATAGCGGTAGCGTTGGAGGGCTTGCTCGTCGGAATCCGATTGTGGCTGGCTCCTGTCATCGGCACCGTGATTTTGTGCTGCTGGTCGCCCCTGAAGCTCCTCCCTGCGTCCGAAAAGCCTGCCAAGAAAGCCCATGAGAATCTCCTTCCGCTCAGCGCACCCACTGTGTACCGTCTGTTGTACAGATCCTTCGCGGAGTATATATCACCGACTTGACAGCAGAAGACAGCGCAAAACAAAGAGACGACGAGCAGACTTGAAGCGCCGACGTGCTCATCACGAGCTGTTTGAGGGCTGAATGTGCGCACGCGCTTCCTCTCTTTACGTTCTAGCCATCCTACCAACCACACGTCATCTTCGGTTGATAGAGCCCAAAACTTGATCTCCCTTTTGCAATGCGAGTCGTGCGCCGAGTTGCTGGAACGGCCCAAGACGTGGTTTCACTGGCAGAGCGAAAATGCAATACCGCGAACCAATACGCTACATCAAAGCTCGAATATACTAACGGCGCCTATACTGACTACTCTTCGCTGACCGTATCGCCGCCATACGGCGCCGCAAAAGCCCCAGCCAGAGGCAGAGTGGGCTTGGGAGAATTATGGCTTGCAGCTCGAGCGTGGGCTTTACGAGGTCGCTGTAGATGCCAAGGAACCTCAGAGAGTGCTTGCGTCTCGCTGAGAATAAGGGGAAGACTGAGCCCTTCTTCACTGCCTTAGAACTCATGCGGCTATAGCTAACACGACTTAGGTGGGTGGTGCTGGAGATCGTTCCCGAGTGGGCCACGCCTCTGACAGGCAAGCTCAAGCTGGGGAAGCCCTGGCTCACGCTGGGGCTTGGTGTTACCCCGGCATCGTCGGCGCAGCACTGGGCAAGAAGCACATAGAGAGGAGAAAAGCCCTTTACCTAGCTAGAAACATGGGCGTAAGCGACTTGGAGGTAGACTGCAAAAATGAGCATCGCCTATATGAGTTTGTCCAACGATCTATTCAGGTCAGACCTCATAAGGAGGAGCCGGAGTAAGGTACTAGTCTCGAAATTTCGCAAAGAGACCACCGTTGCCTCGAGGAGTTCAACGGGCTACTGGTGTCCCCGAAACCCTAAGCCAGTAACTCGAAAAACAGCTCCGGGACATCTCAACGGCGAAGAGGGGGAGTGGGGTTTGGTCCCTATACAGACACGACCCAGCAGAGGCTCTTTATGCTACCTATCATTACTACGTATCGCGCAATAAAACCAAAACGCTGGAGGGATTCCCACCAAGACCAGCCCGCCCAGCCCAAGTACAATCACGAGCCAATGTTGATATAAGGTATAGAGGAGTTCGGGGCCTGGGTCCTCAGGGATTGTGTAGTACCAGTATACGGCGAAGCACAGCACGCACACAGTGCCGGTTACATAGCAGATCACTGTCACTGTTGTGCTAAGGACGCTGTTCACGAAGATCGTACGATAGCCACCGGGAGGTATCTCTTTGCTCATGCTAAGTTAAGGGACTCGATAGGCGCCCTCACTCGAAATCTTAGACACGATCTTGGGCACCGCCTCCTCCTAAAACCAGAAGCACCACAGCTGCTCATCTGCTTCTGGAGCCGTATTGATATCGAACCTATCGGCGGGCTTTTCGGGGGTTCTAGGGCTTCTATAGCAGGGATGCGTTCTATCGCTACAGCCAGTAGCTGATCCTGTGGTATAAGTTCCTCGGCCCTCGCCTCCAGCTCTCGATCGTGGGTGGAGACGCTCTTCCCGGCGTCAAGTCCCGCCTGCAGTCTCTTGATTTGTTCGCGCGGGCATCGACCAATGCGGGCTCCTCTGGAGCCTGGGCGGCCGGGTACGGTCGATCGTCGGGGGAAGTCTGGACGCCACGCAAGCTGGTCTGGTAGTCGTCCAAGACGATGTGCACAGTGCCATCCGGAGCTTTCTCCTGTCGTAAGGTCCCCCGTTCGATGTGGATTCGAACCCCTTCAATAGTGATGTTCAAGAGTAGGGGCTCTCTTTGACCGTTACGCACCGTCCGGTCGGTGCTCCGGTCTGCTCATGTTCGCGGTCCGGATGCATCCAGCGGGTAGCCTAAAGCATCTCCAGGGGAGATGTACACGGAGATTTAGTTAACAACCTATATGTTGGAGCAGCAACAGCGGGTCGCTACAATTAGTACCGTACTTGCACTCACTCCATTTCTTGGCAACCGCACCTTTGGGGCGTTCAGCAACACCACCTCCTCGATACCAGCCTCTATATCCCCATAGTAGGGGATAAGCATGCGCCTGTGAATAAGTCTGATCAAACTCTCCACCGGGCGTGAAAACATCGCCACCGTCTTCCCTTTTATGCCATCCTCTCGACAAGTATCGGTCGGGCCCGCTCTTTGGTACATCTTGGCCTCCGAGAACATTAAAGCTCTCAAATATCCGTAATAAGGATGTTTGTAGAGGATTTGCGCAACACCCCGATTCTTCGGCAACCGGTCATCTATCTCCCTGTTGAGGATTTCTCTAACCCTATGAAATCCGCTGTAACGTGTGACAAGGCAATAACAAGGCATCACGCTGTAACTAACCTCCACCCACTCAAAGCACGCCTCTTTCATGTGGCTACCTGCCAAGATGGGAACTCGATCTCAGACTCTTTCATAGGTGGCCGTGCACCGAAAGACAGTCCCCCTAGATATGGTCAGAAATCGAGCTGCACCTCCACTGCGGTGCGGCATGTCTGCCCGGCGCAGTCGCTCAACACTTCGAGCCGGGATCCAACTGCACGATGAGCGGAGGATCTGTGGTCTCGTACAGGTTTTGTAGCTCGTAAGGATCGATGGTCAAGTCGTAGAGCTCTCGGTCCCCGGAAACGTACTTTGCGTACACGTGATCCGAGGTGTGCAGCCCCTTGTAGTCTGGAACCATCCATGCTTGGGCATACTCGCTCCAATGCTCCAGGAGCTTTGCCGTTTAGGCTTATCCACCTGGGGGTAGGCTCTGTGGACGATAGATGAGGACGATCTGAGGAGAAATTCCCCATGCGTATTCGAACCAATACGACGCTAACGCCAGCGGGCAAGATCAGGGTCAGGACTACCACAAGGGTTGCCCCGATGCTGCCCGCGATCCGGACATCCGCGACCTTTTCGCTAGTGCCGACGCTTCCGACCCCTGGCAGGAGGCGCCGAACAAAGAAAAAGCGCTAATCGATCCCCAAAAGGACCAGATCGTTTTTCTCTCTCGCTTCCCGCTCTGCGTCAACCCGTAGTCGGTAGCATGCTTTTTGAGATCAACAGGGTAATATCAGGATCGGGGCCTACTGGAGCCTACTATACAAGACTCTTAGTACTCCTTTTATAATGTAGCTTTAAGGGTCCTGGCTCCCGTTGATATGGCACCATTCATGTAGGTGCAGCATAGAGAGGATGCTTGTTGAGTAGACTTGGTAGATCCCCTCGATGTTTAACTAGAGGCTATGTGCGGTATGTAAATAGAAATCCTGACGTGTAGTAGGCAAAGCCCCAAAAAAGGGGACACAAAAGAAAGGAACGTGAATAGAGACATGGACCAGCAAGAGCAACAGCGGCTAAACGAGGCGGCCCAGCAGTTCGCCGAGGCCTTCGTTCAGAGCCAAAGGTCAGCCGCAGACCTTGGCGTTTCGATGCAGGAGCAGAACGCCCAGCTCACCCAGGAGTTCTTCAACAGGGTC
>JAFAPF010000192.1 GCA_019247245.1 Rubrobacter sp.
AGACGGTACGCGGCAGTAATATGGGGGCTCCTTCTTCATCGCGAAAACAAAGGTTAAGCTCTATACTGGACAGCTCTTGGAGCTACCGGTAGCAGACACCCCGGTGGATTCAACCGGTGAGCGCAACAGTAGATGCCAGTGTATCAGCCGGGGTGCGGTAGGCGAGAGTCTTGCGGGGTCGACTGTTGAGTTTTAGCGCGATCAGATCGAGATCGTACTGGCTGTGTGGCCAGAGGTCTGTCCCTTTGGGCAAGTACTGGCGCAGCAGCCTGTTGGTGTTCTCGCTCGTCCCCCGCTGCCAGGGACTCTTGGGGTCGCAGAAGTAGACCTTCACATCGGTGGCGATGGTGAACTTCTTGTGATCGGCCATCTCTGTGCCTTGGTCCCAGGTCAAGGTGTCCATCATGACCTTGGGTAGCCGTAGGATCTGTTTACTCAAAGTCCCCACGACGCTTTCGGTGTCTTTACCTCTCACTCGCACCAGCATCACAAACCGGGAGCTGCGTTTGACCAGGGTGGCGATGTAGGTGTTACGTGCGCCGGCGATCAGGTCCCCTTCCCAATGTCCGGGCACCGCACGGTTTCTTTGGCCTCTGCTGGACGCTTACTACACATCGAGACGGCGTCTTTGATCTGCCCACGCTGCTGGCCTGAAGTGGAGGCGCACCGGGCTTTTCGCATCGTCCGTCCGGAGCGCAGATGGGTAAGGAGTTCCCTTTTCAACGCGCCTTTGGTCTGGACGAACAAGGTACGGTAGATGGTCTCGTGCGACACGTGCATACCCCACCATCAGGATAGCGTCTTACAAGCCAACCAGATATCTGCTGCGGTGACCAGTCCTCCTTTAGTTTCTTTGCCACCACATCGCGCAAGCGATCGTTTTCAGCGAGCAGGCATCCTTAGGACGTCGTGCTCAATTCCAGGCCCGCTCGTCGGCCTTCAGAGCCCGGTAATTTTACGCCCGCTGTTACGGCCCACCTCCCGGCTTACGGTCTCGAGGCAGACCGTCCCAACCGGAGTGCGATAGCACGCATCGAATCTCCGGCCGCAAGCCCCCAGGAGATCTCCTCCCGCTCTGCTAGAGTGAGCGCCCAACCTTGGTCTGCGTCGCTGAGGTTGAGCGATCCCACCGGTAGCTTTGAGTACCCCGTGAATAGAGCCGGGAGGCTTCTCTAGCGCCCGGGCGATGTCACTAATGGACCCCCCAGCCCTCCACCTCTCCCACAGCTCCTTCTTACGCACCGCCGACAACCTTGGACGGCCCAGATTAGCCAAACCCATACCTCCGGTCCGAACAACACTGAAAACACTACCGTGTTGCACCGACCGGTTGAATCCACCCCCTGCTTCATTGGGAATTCCTTCAAGCAATTGGCGTCAGGTATCATGGATACTGGTCCATCTGAGAACGCGCCGGCCACCATGAGTGTGCCCGGTGGGTTCGAGGCAGGTGGCGGTGTCGACGGTGAACGCTCGGGTGTGGGCGTGGGAAAAGATAAGGATAGCCTTGGTCTATATTGCTGAGATCGGGTCGTAGTATTCGCCGATGTTGATCCGGCACTTTTCTGGGTCTCAAGGCTCCTCAGAGGCGTCACGCGACGCATGGGGTCTCATTCTAGACTTACTGAACGGGGAACCTCCCATTCAGGCCCACGTCTTCAAGCCCGAGAACCTAAGACAGCCGAGCGCTCGTAAAGGCGTGCGCGAAGCTCCGGGATAGCTGCCGCTTCCAGATACATCTCTGAGGCTGACAAGGGGATACGCTCGGCTGTCTCAGCCAAGTTGAGGAGGATACGTTTAATCAGCTCAGCGTAATTTCGCACGCTATGATATACGCTGTGCCGAGCATGAGGTGCCCGGCGGTGGGAATCTCTTCTTTAAGGATAAAGATGGGGACGTCGTAGACCTCTTCGTCTGAGAGCATAAAGTGGTCTCTGAGTAGATCATCTAGCCTACTATCTGGTGCGCCTCTGCGTTGTAGAGGCCATTATCCCCCGATCACGACAAGCTGGTTGACCCCGCACTTCTCCTGGACTAAGACTTCTACTATAAAGGTCGAACCGGCACAGCGCCCTCCGACATGTGATCTAGGTCAAACGAGTAGTGTACAATTCGCTCATGGCCGTGTTTCGCTACGAACGGGAGCACTACGGGGAAGGAGAGTACGTTCGTCGGAAGGACGCAGCGCCCGCAAACGGGCTAGATCCTGTGGTGAGGATCGTCGAGGATCTGGGGACGATCGAGATACCGTGCGGCAAAGTAGACTGTCGAGCGAACTGCCTGGAGTATCTGGTTCAATCCGTCCGTACCCGCAAGAGTTACGCGCTCGCTAGCTGTAAGATCACACCACTCGTTAACCTCAATTTAGAGGCTCAATTTTAGGTCGTCATCTATGAGCTTTTATTTGGATAATGCCATTCTGGTGTAAAACTGAGGCTTGGCCGTAGCAGATGAGGCGTTTTTCGACTAACGAGCGCTGCTCTAACCCTTTTTCTGACTCCTAACAGCTGACCACTATTCAAAAGTCATCCTCGATAAATCTGCTGTGCTGGGAGGGGTTCTTCGGGGTACGACGGGAGGCATAGATACGGTACAAGAAGTCGCCGCCTAAGGGAGCGAGGAAGAGGCCGGCGAGCATAGCAGGGAGGAGATCACGAGCCAAAGCCCAAGCGACGAGGAGAGGGTACCCTGGCGGGAAGTTAGAGCTACGGATGAGCCTCAAAGGGTCGAGTACGCCCCCGGAGGGCAGTACACCGAAAAAGTAGGCGCCCAGCATAAAGAGGCCAGAGATCAAGCCTATTAGTATCGCGAACCACAAGCTCAAGATGAGCGAACGCCAGAGGTCCGAGCTAGGTGCTACGCGAAACCCTCCCGCTTCTACTTCCGACCCCTTCAACCGGACCAGGAAGGCTCCAAAGAGCGGTCCTCCGACGGCACCGGCGAGCAGCCCCGAGGCCAGGTACACGCTCGTAAGCACGGTGAGGTTCCCCTCGGTGCTCGACCCCCCCGCAAACAAGAATAGCAAGACAGGGGTTGGAAAAAGGGACTTTACAAGTGTGAAGCCGAAACCGTAGACGACCCCGAACCCCAAAAGTTTAGCGTACAATGAGGTTCTCCTTACTGCTGGCGTTCAAACGTGCATCATCGCTCCATGAGGTTAACCGGGCGCTACCTATACGTCAGCAAAAGCTTTCACTAATCTCTTTAGGGCTATACACCTTGTCGATGCTCTACACAGTACTGTCGATTCAGTGCTTCCATATGGGGAAAGCTCCTATACGTACTCGCTACTGTATGCCGACGTCAAAGCGGGGAGCCTCCGCAGGAAGGTTGATTGCGACGTACTTGGTCTCCAGATACTCCTCGATGCCTTCGTAGCCACCCTCACGACCGAAGCCAGACTGCTTTACCCCACCAAAAGGCGCGGCAGCGTTCGAAACCATACCCTGGTTGAGGCCGACCATACCTACCTCTAGCCCTTCGACCACGCGGAGCGCGCGACTAAGGTTGCTCGTGTAGACGTAGGCAACAAGGCCATACTCCGTATCGTTGGCCGCGGCGATCGCCTCCTCCTCGGAGCCGAAAGAGAAGACCGGAGCCACAGGACCGAAGATCTCCTCATAGCGCAGGTCTGCCTCTTTGGGCACGTCGTTGAGTACGGTGGGTCGGTAGAAGTAGCCGTGTCCATCGATCTTCTCGGCGCCGACCAGCGCTGTTGCGCCCTTATCAAGTGCATCGTCAACGAGTTCCGAGACCTTACTACGCTGATCTTCATCGATGAGCGGTCCAACTTCGGCACCCTCTTCCGTGCCGCGCGCGACCTTCATGGAACCCATCTGCTCCGCGAGCTTCTCCGCGAACTCGTCTGCCACGGAGCCTGCGACGTGGAAGCGGTTAGCCGCCGTGCAAGCCTCACCGACATTGCGCATCTTGGCCACCATCGCTCCGGCGACGGCATCGTCGATATCCGCATCTTCGAAGATGAGGAATGGCGCGTTGCCGCCGAGCTCCATCGACACCCGGAGCAACCTTTCCGAGGCCTGTTCCATGAGTTGGCGCCCGATGGGTGTCGAACCGGTGAAGGTTAGCTTCCGCAGGCGTGGGTCGGAGATTATAGGAGGGATGACGTCGCTCGACGATGAGCTTACAACTACGTTCAGCACCCCGGCGGGGAGACCAGCCTCTTCAAGGATCTGTGCCAGCGCCAGCATCGATAAAGGCGTCTGCTTCGCCGGCTTCATGACCATCGTGCAGCCCGCGGCGACGGCAGGTCCGATCTTACGCGTGCCCATCGCCATGGGAAAGTTCCAGGGCGTGATCATGAGGCAGGGCCCAACGGGCTGCTTCATGGTCAGTATCCTCTGATTACCGTCCGGTGATACGGAGTAGCTACCGTCGATACGCACGGCCTGCTCGGAGTACCAGCGGAAAAATTCTGAAGCGTAGGTAATCTCCGCCTGCGAGTCGGCGATCGGCTTGCCCATCTCGAGCGTCATGAGAAGGGCAAGATCGTCCATCCGATCCATGATTATCTCGAAGGCACTGCGCAAGATCTCCCCACGTTGGCGTGGCGGGTACTTAGCCCAATCCGCCTGAGCCTCGCCGGCCGCCTCGAGCGCCGCGAGGGCGTCGTCGGGCTGCGCATCGGCCACCTCACAAAGGCTCTCGCCGGTCGAGGGATCCTCCACCGCGAGCGTGCCGCCCTCCGTGGCGTCGCGCCACTCACCACCGATAAAAAGCTGCTTGTTGACGTCGTCGATGACTCTCTGTTCTTCAGATGTCTGCGTGCTCATTACGTTATCGTTCCTTTCCGTATTCCCCCAGCTACTGTAACCTATCGTCGCTTGGTCTATGGCCGCAGCTATAACGTTCCCTTTCTACTGCTCCTCTCCCTATTAACACCGCGCATTATACCCGCCAATTTTTGAGATCAATCACCACAGAGTACGCCTACAGTCAAAGACTCCTTCGAGGAGGCTGAGCTTTTGGATCCGTTCGATAGCTGTGGATCTCTTCGTTGGCTGGAGCACAAGGAAGCGTGTAGGTTCAGAACGGTTTTGCTGCCAGCCCTACCGATTCTTTTGGGCCGCCTCCAGGAGCAGGCGTAGAGCCTTGTGGACGGTGGCCAAGTCTTCGGAGGTAAGAGTTTCGAGGAGAGGACCCGAGAGCACCCGCCAGGATGTCATCAGACGCTCGATGAGACGTACCCCTCTACGTGTGGTCCGGACTAGCACTACCCTCCGATCCTGGGGCTCGGCAAGGCGCTCCACGAGGCTTCGATCTACCAACCGATCTACCAGAACCGTCGCGTTAGAGAACGAGCCGCCTAATCTGCGCGCAAGTTCGCGCATTCGGATGTTCTCATCTCCGGAGATTAAGAGCAGCGCCTTGAGCTGCGGCGTAGACATATTCAACTCTAGCCAAGGATCAGGGTTCCAGGTCGAGCGTTGGCGGATAAGCTCATCCTGCAATCTCAGAATGTCTTCAATCTCTTCTTCCTGATCCATGCCAGAATATTACTCTTTTGTCGAACTTTCGTCATGGCCATATTTATTCGAAACGTCCAACACAGTGTTATTGTGTGCATCGACTGCATGCGACCACAGGAGGGTACAATCGGCGAACCTATGATTGTGAAACGAGAAGGCCAGAAAGCAAGAGGACCTCGCGAAGTCCGGCGCGTCTTGGAGGAGAAGGCGCGCGCAAAAGGTTTCGACCTTGTCGGCGTCACCAGCGCTAGGCCACTTGCGCAGGGCGCCATACGGTTAAAGGAATGGCAGGAGGCTGGGATGGCTGCCGATATGATCTACATGGGCCGTCCTGTGGAGCTTCTCTCAGACCCGCGCCGTCTGCAGAAGAGCGCACGGAGCATAGTATCTTTGGGTGTGTCGTACTATCCGGGGGAGCATCCAGAGAACCCGGGTAGTGGGGGCCGGGTCGCCCGCTATGCTTGGGGCAAGGACTACCACACGGTCATAAGAAAGCGCCTGATCTCCTTAAGGGTGGAGCTTGAGAAGACTCTAGGATGCAGGATCAAAGCCCGCGCCTTCACGGACGCGGTACCTTTGTTAGAGCGATCAGCGGCTCAGCACGCGGGCTTGGGTTTCTTCGGGCGCAACTCATGTCTAATTAACGGCGAGATCGGCTCTTATTTCTTCATCGCGGATCTTATACTGGACCTTAAGGTGGAGACGGATGTAGAGGGCACGGGCACCTGCGGGAAGTGCACTCGCTGCATGACAGCCTGTCCGAGCGGAGCTATAAAAGCTCCCGGCGTTGTGGACTCCAGACTGTGTATCTCGTACCTGACCATCGAAAATAGAGGCAGAATCCCGCGTAAGCTACGCAAAGCTGTGGGCGACTGGGCGTTTGGCTGCGATATCTGCCAGGAGGTCTGCCCGTATAACAAGCGCAAGGCGACCGTGAGCCGCTGGCCCGAGTTTTCGGCTAACTCTGGCGCCGGACCGTACATTGAGATAATGGAGGTGCTCTACATCCGGACCGACGAAGAGTTCAAGGAGCGCTTCGGTGATACACCCCTCACCCGACCTGGGCGGGCGGGGCTCTTGCGTAACTGTTGCGTGGTTGCCGGGAACGTGAAGCTAAAAGAAGCGGTACCGACGCTCATCAGCTGTTTACGTGATGATGCGTCTTCGCTCGTGCGAGGGCACGCGGCGTGGGCGCTCGGGAAGATCGGGGGCAATGTAGCCGAGATGGTGCTTCGAAAGGCGCTTGAAGAGGAGCCTGATGGGGAGTGCCGGGAGGAGATCGAGTACGCCCTGCGGAGTTCGCACGATGGAGGAGAAGAGGCTTTCAGGCACCTTTCGATGAGTTAGAATAACGGCACGATGTCAGATCAGATCAACTACTATGAGGTACTCGGCGTCCCACGCAACGCCTCCCAGTCTGAGATCAGAGAAGCTTACCGCAGACTCGCAAAGGAGCGTCACCCGGACCGACCGGGCGGTAGCGAAGCCGAGTTCAGCCGCTTGCACGAGGCGAATGCGGTGCTCTCGGACCCTAACCGCCGCCGACAGCACGATGAGGCCCTAGATCTCGCCCATGCCGCCGACCAGCTGGCGAGCGTCATAGACGTAGACTGGAGCAAGCTGGAGGACGAGCTCTCCCAGAAGCGCCGCGAGCGTGAGTCTCGGGGTCCAAGCCTCGGCGAACGCCTGCGCAGCAGATTTCGGAGGGAGGAGGCTCCCAATGACGCTGGTGATCGGGGTCGGGGCCGGTACCGGGCTCCGGTCCGCGAAGCTCGCTGGTACGAACCGCACGCCTTCGACCCGGAACCCGTCACCTGGAAGACAGGTGCATCGAGCTTCTTGGGGGCTTTCCTGGCGTTCATCGTAGCCGGGCAACTGGGGCTTTGGACTTTAGGAAGAGGGACGCCCGACTTTGCAATCGGGCTGTTCGCGCTGGCGCCGTTTATGCCGATCCTGTACTCGTTGGTCGGGCTCGTAGCCTCGTACTTCTCCTACAGAGCCGCGGGTTGGGCGGGTGTAGCGCTCGTCTTCGTGGCAGCGCTCGTGGTTGGAGGCTCGGGCGGGCCAACCAGACTTGCGCCGTTCGCTACCCTGGGCATCGTATTGCTGCTCATCGCGATCTACCTAGGCAACCGTCGCGCAAGCGCCAGTTGGCGCGACCGCCGCTGACCCTCTCTACCTCTGGAGAAACCGCATGACGGCTTCTTCGGATGAGATACAGAGCTTCATTGCCTCTTTCGAAGAGCGTCTGGCTTCTGCCGAGAAGGCATCCGGCGAGGTCTGGTGGGATCGAGCAACGAGCGGCTCGGAAGAAGCCCAAATAGAACTCGTTCGCGCCGGGATAGCTTATAATCGACTCTTCGCCGATAGGGACGAGACCAGTCGGTGAAGGGCTGGTACGAGGAGCATAGCGGACTCGAGAGCTCCGTTATACGACGGCAGGGCGCTCTTGGGTAGGCCTAACGTATGGGGCTGGGAGCAGCCGGTGTGGTGTCTTTTCTGCCCCCCGGAGCATCGCTTCCTCGATGTGGTTTGGAGTGGGCTTGAGAGGATGGGCGGTTGATAGCCGCACTTTCTCCGTTAGGGATCGTAGTGGCGACCTCGACGCTGGGGCTGCTTGAGGAACACGGCACAAGCTGTTTGGCAAGGTTCACACTCCCTTCTTAAAAACTCAAGGACCAGATGTGTGGAAGCATCAAAAACGGTCGAGCGTGTTGAAAAACTCCTTCATGCCCTTTTTTGATCCCGTTCAGGGGCTTGAAAGCCCGGTTTTGACGGGGCCTGTTCTAGGCGAGAGCTGCAATAATGACGATGTGTAACACTAAATCAGCTTGCGGAAAGAATCGGAGTCATTGAGGTGCAGGAATGGCTTGCCCTTCGGCACCTCGACGCCAAGGAAAGTACATAGAGGATCCCAGCCTTCCTTCACCTCGTAAACCAGAAGTCTATCCTCCGGGACGAACTCTTTAACCCCCTCCTTCCACCGGTTGAACGCTTCAATCATGTGTCGGCGGTCCTCGACATCCCTGTCGATTTCCTTCTGCGCCGCCCATAGAGCAGAGCGAAGTATACTAAAGACATTATGCTGGGTTCGTTAGCACGACACAGTTTCGTGGCGATTCTTCTAGCGGTCATGATCGAGGAGCTTGGCATCCCTATGCCGATTCCCACAGATATTCAGATCGTCCTGGCCGGCGCGATAGCGGGCCGGTCACTGCCGCAACTCGGGCTGTTCTTTGTGATGTTGAGCGCGGCTTCCTTGGTCGGGGCCAGCGGCTTGTACGCCATTGTCCGGCGCGGCGGGCGACCGCTAGTCGAGCGTTTCGGCCGCTACGTGCATCTAGGTCCGAAGCAACTCGCTCGTAGCGAAGCGCTGCTCTCCCGCGGCGGTTTGATCAGTATCGCCACCGGAGGCGCCATCCCGGGCCTGCGCTACCCAACGGTGATCGCCTGCGGGCTGTTCAAAGTTACTTACCCACGCTTCGTGATCGCACACCTTGCCGG
>JAFAPF010000461.1 GCA_019247245.1 Rubrobacter sp.
GCGTCAAGGTGACTGAGCATCGCTTCTACTCGCCCGCCCCCCCGAAGCTTATAGACGATGCCGAGTACCTTGGCAGTGTTGAGGCCCATAAACAGGCCTATGCCCGAGACTTGGAGGATAGCATGCTCCCGGCGGGGAGCTTACCAGGCTACTTTGAGGTGCCGACCGATGAAGGATGGGGGATTGTAATGGATCTCGTGGAGAAACGCCTCGAAATCTCAGATGCCTGGGGCCTGGCGAGTGAGACGAGGGTGACTGGAGACCTAGCACCGTTTGTCTGGGCTTTCAAACACTGTGGATTCTGCATACTGACCCTTTACGATAAGGACCTTGGCCAGCTCAGGGACGACCTGCTCTTCGTCGCCAAGCGCCAAGGTATCGAGCTTCGCTGGTGCCGGACGGCTGCTGATCCCGGAAGAAAGCCTAAGGAAGCCCCCATCGATCACGCCTCTGGTCTCGGATACGCGTACTAGCGTAGTCCTTGGATATCCGTAATTCAAGAAGCATAAGCGCGTAATACATTTCTTCCTCACTCTGCGTATATTGTTTCAAAAGAACCCCGAAACTTTCCGAGCTAGGGGACGTATAACCTACGATATGGAGTACACGGTGCCGTTGACGTTAGGGAGCTGGCGAGCGAGGATCAAACGTCTCTCTGTCCCCCACGCGCGGTTGTCAGACAGCGACCTTGTCGAACATACCCGTGCGGGTGATGTACGCTCCTATGAGGAGCTCGTTCGCCGTTACGAGCGGCTCGTCGGTCGTGTAATCTACCCCTATGTAGGCCGCGAAGTCGCCGTCGAAGATCTCGTTCAGGAGACTTTCTTACGGGCCTTTGATCGCTTGGACACCTTCAATCCCGATTATCGCTTCAAAACGTGGCTTCTGGCCATTGCCAACAATCTCGGCATCGATACTTTGAGACGCCGCCGGGATGTCGTCGAGTTCAACCCGGAGTTGCACGCCAGAGTCACACACAGCCCCGAGGCGGTGGCTGTAGAGGCCGATCGGGCTAGAAGCGTCCAGGATACCGTACTGGGGTTGCCCCAACTTTACAGCGTCCCGCTCGTCCTGCGCTACGCAGAGGGTCTCACCTATGCGGAGATCTCTGAGATCCTTGGCATAAGTATCCCTGCCCTGAAAAGCCGCCTCTTCCGCGCGAGGAACATGCTCGCCGAGAAGCTTGAAGAAAAAGGTGAGAGTGGATGAGCAGCTCGGAAGGGCCACTAGGTCCGGGCAGGTTAGATCCCTACGACTGCGATCCTGAAAAGATCTTTGAGCTCGCCGACACGTCAAGCGATCCCGATAGACTGGCTCTTGAGCAGGAGCGAAAGATACAGGAGCATTTAGCTTCTTGCTCCGGCTGCCGGGAGTTATACGAGCATGAACTCGACCTAAACAATTTTTTGCACTATTTAGCTTTCTCCGAGTTGCGTCCTAGATCGGTGTCTCGGGGAGTGGTGATGGCATTGCCGACTCGATCTGTAGAGGTGCGTATACTCTGGGGTTTACTCGCCACCGCCCTCCTTGCCGTGGTGTTCGTCTCTTTAGAGTTCACCAGTACGGAGCCTGTGTTCCTGGCAATGAGCATCCTAAGCACCTGCTGGGGGTTCATCGTAGGTGCGGCAGATGCCACGCGTGAGATCTTCGTTACCGTTGGTCCCATCATCCTCTACGTGCTGGCCTTGGGCGCATTGGCGGACGTTTTTGTAGCCTTCGTGATCATCTTCTTAAGACGGAGACGCCGGGTGCGAGAGGCATGAGAACGTATATAGGATTCCTCTTCCTTTGTACACTACTCTTAACCCCCTTCCTTCCGGCCAACCTCGCCTATGCCTCAGAAAAAAAGGTGGTAGGGAACGTGACTGTGAATGAGGGGGAGACTACAGATGAGGTGTCCACTGCGTGGGGCGATGTATTGATCAATGGTGAGGTCAAAAACGATGTGAAATCCGGTATAGGTAATATTCGGGTAGAGGGACCCGTTGGAGGAGACGTGCATGCGGGCTCGGGTGATGTCTACGTCGACGCCCCGGTGAAGGGTAAGGTCCATGTGGGGAACGGGGACCTACACCTGCTGAGTGGCGCCCGTGTAAGCGGGCCCATCTCCGTCGGCAGCGGCACGGTTTTCAGGGACCGGGAAGCCCAGGTTGACGTTCCTCAGACAGCCGGCATGGCCTCCGGCTTCGATGAAGGCTACTTCATGGGTGCTTTCTCGGGCGCGATCGAGTGGGCGTTGATGACCATGGGCCTCGCGGCTTTATCAGTACTTCTCGCCGTCGCTGCTCCGGGACCGCTACGGGCATCGGCGCGAAGCCTTGAAACCAACCCAGTGAGGGCGCTCGTTCTGGGCCTGTGTTCTGTACCGGCGGTTGTTGTCATCTCCATCTTGCTCGCAGTCACAGTAGTAGGTCTCTTGTTGCTCCTCCTACTATGGCCTGCTTATCTCGCGCTTGGCCTCTTCGGAGCGCTCGTGGCAGCATACTGCTTAGGGCGCAGGATCATGCTCGCTACCGGACGTTATTACCGGGCGGGCGACGCGCTTGCGGCCGCGGTTGGAGCTTTGCTTGTCTCAGCGGTTTGGCTGATCCCCATTCTCGGGGGCTTCGTTTTCCTCGTTCTCACCTTGCTTGGCATCGGGGCCTCCGTCTCGGCTTTTACTCACCGGCGCTTGGGTGCACCGCACAGCGCCTACACCTCCTACGAGGATTACCTCAGAGATCGCCGCGACACTCGATCCTCATAGGAGCCTGCATACCCCTCCGGCTGCGCAAGAAGAGAGTTAGCGGTCCTACTCTGTGATACCGCTAACCCTTTAAGCTCTAGACATGTTTTGTATTTGGCTCGCTTGCCGTGAGTCCTTTTCGTAAAACCACCAGGGATCTATCTTCTCCATCTCATAGCGAGAATTGAGCCAACCTGAGCCAACCCAATAGCTTCTGTTTACGCCCTTCTGTTAGGTGAGCGCTGGGTAGTATGGATTGCCCTTCGCCAAAGAAGACGATGGCATCAGGATCAAACTCCCCAAGCTCTTGAATCCACTCCTCGAATCCTCCCCGTGTTTCGGCTTCGATTTCACGGTCGACCCCCGCGGTGATCCAGAGGTATGGATTGGGGTTCTCCTGATGAAGCAGCACTAAAACTTGCGGCGAGTTTATAGAGGCTAGCTTTGCGTCTTTCCCTAATCTATCCTTTATCTCTAGTGCTCCTTCCCTCTGGTCGCGCAGGTTTATGTTTGTGCCCTTGAGCGTATAAGCGGCGCCAGCGTTGATCTGCTCCGAAGTGTTGGCCAGGGCCACCCCTACGAGTACCACGCCTACAAGCACGATGAGAGGTCTCGAAACTTGGTCGCGGTGGATTACGAAAGCTAGAAAAGCGCCAAACCCGATGGCCGCGTACGGGAGGAAAACATAGAAGTCGTCGGCCAATTGAAAATCCTGTAGGGACCACAGAACCGGAGCCGGGAAAGAAAGGAGGATCGGAGCAAACCGATATTGATACGGCCTTAAAAAGTATAGGCGCACGATCATAACCAGGCCTATTAAGATAGACACCAGCATGGTGCCATACGGTATAGCCACGTTGACCGCCACCGTGCCCAGTTGTGAACCGAGCTCTGCGTCTCCCCGTACAAGATAATTTATGCTGAAGAGAACAAGCCCCTCTATAAAAGGGCCTAAAGCATTTTCATAGCAAAAGTATGCTACTACGACTACTAGTGGCGTCATTATTCCTGCCAAAGCGCGAAACGCGGCGCCATATCGTTCTTCTCGAGACCGCGTAACGGCTAGAACGAAGACCACCGCCGAAAAACTCCCATGGGCTGCCACACCAAAAAGCTAAAGAATCAAAAAACCTCGCCCAAAACCACCTCTTCTGGGTTGCCAATAGAAGGCTCAAGGTTTGAAAAAGAACCATTGGGGTCTTGGGTTCGGGGCCCGAAGTGGCAGGCTGCGCGTAACCGTAGAACCCCAAGAAAGTCAAAGCTGCAAAAAGTCCCGCTACCTGAGAGCGGAACACATTCTTGCCTAAAAGATAAACCGCAACGACCGTAAGGCATCCGGTGGCAAAGAAAACCAAGGGTACGGTGTAGATATCGTCCCAACTCAACCACTTAGATAACATCACCCCTACCCCTGCAAGCATGGGTGGCAGAGGTCCCTTATGGTCGAAGACGCTGACGTAAGGCGGAGCGCCTTCGGCCAGAGGATGGCCGCTGTAGAGATAGATTGAGTAGTTACGAAGCAACACCCCTTCAAAGCCATACATACTGTATACCAATGCGGCCAAGACCAAGATCACAAGCGGGAGGGATAGCTTGCCCAAAGGTGGGAAACCCAGCTTGCTTGCCGATGCGAGGTTGCCCTTTTTCACGAAGCACATCATGAAACTTCGGCAGGTATGTACATTGCAGGTATGTACATTATTTCGCGGGCTTCTTCCAGATCGGGCCACCCCCGCATCTCCGTCTCCTCATCTCCCTCTAGCCGCTTATAGACGGCGAAGAACTGCTCGGGATGCCCGACATCTCTAGCAGAGAGATGAAAAGCTTACACTACCAGGGGGGCGGTTGTCTTTAGTGTTCGGATCTGGACCACCACAGTCCCTACGGGCACACCGTGAACTCCGGTGCTAACGGTGAGAGTTTGCAGAAGAGGTATGGGAAATTCTTCACTGAGGCTTCGACTTCTTGTCATTATATAGTAGCATACGTGCAAAAGTGGGTTTTTAGTGACCGAAGCGCTGCCCAACGAAAGGGCGGCTTTATTATGTGATGGAGCTCTAGGACAAGAAGGGCTGCAATGCATGCTCGAAGAAGGAACACTCTGTTAGCTCAACGAGCCAACGGGCTACACAGCCTTATCTGCCGTACTGACGGACGAAGAGATCTTTCTTTATGCGCCTCGTGGACGGATCGAGAGGTGAGAGCCGCTCTCTGAAGGCACGCGATGTGAGGTGCGCTAAGAAGTAAAGCAGACTAGAATCGGGATAAGGTCAGCCCATACTTCTTCTAGGAGGCCGTCCTAGCAGAACAGTTCTACCGTCTCTCCTACCGGCCTAACGGTCGCAATTATGTCAATAATGGCAGAGGGGCGAGTACCAAGAGGGTGCTCGGCTGTGCCTCTAGCATGGGGCGAGAAAGAATGCTCTCGGAAACTCGGTAGTCATGGAGAGAAAAAGCGAGCCAGGGCTAAATAGTAAGCTGTGTATCAGCGAGCTATGTATAATTGTAACTGTTCCCTTTTGAGGGAGCAGGGGCGGTCTCAGTGGTTTTCCCTCCTCATGTTGGATTGCTCTGTCGTCAGCCGCCCCTGACTTACGATATACGTTTCTGTGTAACGCTCATGATCGTGAACGCCACGATTTTGGCTGCCACCAGATGTTGATTTCGAAGATCACCCTCAATGACTTACAGCGTAACTTCGCATTTCCGAACAACAGCCCAAGCCCGATGCCAGTAACGGATTCATCTATACGAACATCAGGCTTTGCACCAAAATTACAAGCGACTGCAAGAAGAGGTGATGTGTTCAGAGTCGAACTACCACTTCTAGTGTCCGACCCCGACTTTTGGTGCAAAACCCGAACATCACTAAACAGAACAAAGGCTCTCAACTCCTTGGCATCATCAACAGGGGTATCTTCTAAGCTTAGAAGGATCTAACGGCGTTAGACGCCTTGCACGCTACACTCCCCAGCTTGCCAACCTCATCTCTAACTGGGCAGCTTCGCCAAGTGGCAAGGCGAGGGGTAACTTAGCCGTTGAGGCTTCACAGAGTGCCTCTAATGTCAAACTGGTGTACCAACCGCAGCTCTAAAATCGCGGCATTGTGCCCGTTGCCCATAGGTCCGCCTCGCTACGCCTAGGAGATGCCGGAGGGGAACCTCAAGAGCGCCTTCGGGAAACGCTGCTGGGTTTACTTAGCTGCCCTGTATTGAGGACATCCCCTTACTCCTTGGACTATCAATTAGAGGTTTGGAGCCGAGGGATGCGAGCTTCATCTATTGTAAGTATGCCCTCAGCAGAATGTTGTTTTTGACGAAGGTTGAGTCAAGGAAGTCACCGTAGAAATCCTCACCCCATTGCTTTGCCCCTTCTAAGCACGTATCCAAATATGACGTATTAGGTAATATTGAATCGCTCTGCTTATCTAATTTCCCAGTGTAGATATAAATGTTCTGAGGCTTAGTAACTGTATAGGAGGAAGAATCATATTCGTGGAGGTAGGAGGGATCTACCCCGATTCTGTTATAACCCTTCTCTCTTTTATCTAGGTCAATGAATAAACTATTGTCTAAACCTGAAATCAACAAACCATTGAAACAGTGCTGATG
>JAFAPF010000220.1 GCA_019247245.1 Rubrobacter sp.
ACACTCTGCTGCTGTGTTCCGAAAAGGGACGTTTGTGGAACACGTTGGTAAGGATCCCGAAAAGGGTTCTTTTCGGCGCTCCTGAAGAGGAGCCTACGCTAAGGAGGCAGTTACCTCTACTGAGTATTCTCGGAGGTGTCCTCCCCAGAGGTGGGGTGAGTTGGCAGCACCACCGGAGGGCGCGGCGACTGGGAGAAGTCGAAATCATCCATCAGATCGCCTAACCCGGAAGCCTCCTCTCGCACGTCCGGCCTAGAATCGGGCCGCCCATCTGTCTCAGGGTCGATGCGTTGCCCCTTCAAGAAGAGGTCCTCTATGAGCTTTAGGTAAGCATCGAAGCTCAAGGTTTGGTGGTCTATGTAGCCCTCCTTAGCATAAGGGCTTATAACCAAGCCAGGCACCCTAAGCCCGTAACCGTTCTCATCTACTTTCGGAGGTTCTACATGGTCGTAGAACCCTCCCCAGTCGTCCCAGGTCAAAAAGATGGCTGTGCTTTCCCAGTCGGGTCCCTGCATCACGGCGTTGACAAGACCGGTGACGAAGGCTTGCCCACTACTAATGTCCGCTGGTGCATGCTCGCTTTCCTTCTTGGCTGGTACCACCCAGGAGACGGCGGGGAGGGTACCGTTCTTGGCAGCGTCGTAGAAGTTAGAGACGTCCTGGATGTTCTCTAGCTGTCCGTCCTGTTTTACGGTATCGAAGTATGGTAGCGGATTCCAGATACCTGGGGTGCCCGGTCCTTGGGGAACCGCCTCGCATTCGACGTCGTCATCCTCACAATCTGGCTCGGAGCCTTCTGTAACGTAGTAACCCCAGCTTACGTTGTTGTTGTAGAGCAGGTAGGTCAGGTCCGTCCAGGCGAAATCTATACACTGCTGCAAAGCACTCGATAGAGCGGGGTCCTCGGGACTCGGCTGGTCAGTGCCTTCGTGTTGCACGCCATGGCTCCTGAGGCATGTCAGTAGCTCTGGAGGTATCGATAGCTTCCCGCCTCCCGCCACCATAGTAGGACCGTAGCCCGTAAAATCGTAGAGCCGATCATTGTTTTGGCAGCTGAAGGGCTCGTCCTTGTGCGAACATCGAGCAGACCACCCTGAGACGGTGAATAGATGAGCGGGCAAGCTCCAGGAGGTGTTGGGTTCGAACATGTGGTCTTGTAGCACGAAATCCTTGGCATAGGTCCAGTAGTTGGGGATCTCCCTATCATCGTGGTAGCCCATCACATCAGGCGCCTTAGAAGGATTACATATCCCCTTGGCGAACTTTGCTCCGCAGCCGCGATCGTGTGACTCAGCAACGCCAACGAACCCGTCCATCTTCCCCCGGTCGATATCGGCTGAGACGTCGGTGGCAGAGTGGCTGCTGCCGGAGTTAACTAGTGCAGGGTCGTGATAGGGTTTGTCGCACCCCTTGGTTCGGGGGTTGGGCACACAAACGGTAAACTCACCGTCATCGGTGCGGGGTAGGCCCTCAGCACCGGGGTAGGTACCGAAGTAGTTATCGAAGGAGCGGTTCTCCTGCATGATTACGACGATGTGTTGGATCTTATGGCGAGCATCATCGAGCGTAGCTCTCGTATCAACGCCCACTGTTTGGTTGGAGCTACTACCACACGAGGTCCAAACGGCAATAAAGAGAATCCCTAATACAAGGCTTGTAAGTCCCTTAAGGTGCAAGCTTCTTCTCTTCCTTTGTGCGCTTGCCGCGCGTAGTGTGGCCAAACTTTTGCTCGCTTCGGCTCGCAGATACAGGGAATGCCTACTTATAGCAGGCTGAGAGGCATAGGCGCCGGAGTACTTCGCGAAGCCCAGGTTCTCAATGCGCTCCCTCCTTTTTCTTTGTCTCTAAAAGAAGCCGGGGCGTAGATGCCCCGGCCTGTCTGTGTCAATTATTGCCAACTATTCGAGAAGTTGTCAAGGAGTTAACTTTTCAGATAAATATGTATTAGCAACAGAGCTTGCGCCTATAGGCGATGCCCTAGGGTTCGACACGAATCAGAAGCGGGCCGGGCCGTCGGACAATGGACGTTCTACGGCCAGTAGGAGCAGGATGCTGCTGTGTTCCGAAACAGTCCTTTTCGGGTTAGACACAAAACGGCAACCGGTCGCCAATTGAATTGGCGAATGGTCTTCTTTGGTTCGACTTCGACACCTGTCGAGGTCGCAATTACCGGTGATGGCCGGCGGGGGTCGTTGCGACTTAGAATTCCACAGGCCCCGTAGTGTTGCCTTTCTGTGGCTCTTCTTACTACTGGCGGGCTTTCCGCTTCTCCCACGCCACCACACTCACTCACCCGGCTCCACTTCAAGGC
>JAFAPF010000221.1 GCA_019247245.1 Rubrobacter sp.
GTAGCGCGGTCTGGGCAAGTAGAGGCTCCAGAGCTAGTTGAGTGCTTGCGGCATGAGGCTGAGGGGTGCCCACGCTGAGATGGGTCAGGCTTCAGGCCTCGTCGGCGCTGCGAAGGGTGCGGAGAGCCCTCAGGGCATCTCTTCGAGAGCAGCAGAGCGTTGATGGGCCTCAAGAACGCTAGGGGCAAGGACCACCTATGTGGTGTCTTTTCTGCCACCCGGAGCTTCGCTTTATCGATGCGGTTTAGAGCGCACTCGGGAGGATGGGAGACTGATGGCCCTACCCCTCTTTCCCCTGTGTCACCTCGTAGCCACTCCGGCAGCTCTTACCCTGCTCAGTAGAATATGGGCGAGATATGGGCGAGAGCCCCCTTGCCCACGCTGCTTGAGCTCCACCAGATATTGGGGAGACGTGCTATCGCAGGATGCTTGTGAGAGCAAATTCTTCCTCGAGTATGGCTACAGGATCATCTCTTAGCGGATAGCCGAAGCTATAGGCTCTGAGTCGTCACCTAACGGGACAGAGTAGTGCCACTACGCAAATGTTTGCCCTCAGAATATTGAGATCTTGGGTAAGAGTTCAAGCTATTTCAAAAACCACCGATACCCCTTCGCTCTAGCTTCCACCAGGGCAACCGAGCTTGGGGCCGAGCGTGACGAGGGGGGTTGGAAGCTGTTCGCAGGGATAGGGGCGCAGGAAGCCCCGCCGGTAGCGCGATGGTTTTGCCTACCACAGCACTACTCTACTCCGCAGGTGTGCTCTGCTCTCCCTTGTTCGGGCTTGCGGCGCTTTGTAGGGCCTCCTGGTCTTTCACGTAGATGTGGCCGTCCTTGGACTCCACGGCACCCTGTTCCCGGAGCTTCTTGAGGGCCCTGGTAGTGGCCACGCGCTTGGCACCTATCATCGAGCCCAGTTCCGTGTGGGTGTAACGGGTTGGCACCTTGTAGCCGTCCTCGCACACTAAGCCCTCCTCCTCTACCAGCCTCAGCAGGAGGCCAGCCAGGCGGGCGGGGACCTCCTTGTGGATGAGGTCCGACCTCGCCTCCTCGCACTGCCTGAGGCGCTCCCCCAGCAACCTCGCCAGCTTCAGGCCCACCTCGGGATTCCTGAGGATCAAGTTCTCCAGGTCCCGCTTCTTTATGGTGCACACCGTCGAGTGCTCCGTGGCCGTCACGTAAACGTCTTCGAGCCTCTGGCCGGTGAGCGTCATATCCCCGAAGATGGTCCCCTCGTTTACCACCTTTAGCGGCGCGGCCTCTTGGCCGGTGGGATCCTCCTTGTGGATCTGCACCCTCCCCTCTTTGAGCAAAAAGAGCCTCTCCCCGCACTCGCTGGGGGTGTAGAAGGTCTCGTTGGGTTCGATTTGGGTATCCGGGCACCGCCGGGAGAGCTCCTCCAGCTCGTCTTCGGGCAACTCCTCGAATATGTCGACCCAAGACAGAAGCCGCAGCTGTGCATCGATCGACCAGGCCACGTTCTCTGCCATCTTGTGCTTACCCATCGCCTGTCGACCCCCTAATAAGCTCGTATTTCCGGATGTCAGTATACCAGGATACCTATTTTGGGGGCAAGGGGTATCCCGGTATACCGCCTCTCGCCCTCGGATATGCGATAAAAGAGCGTAGGAGCCTCAAAAGCGTGGCGAGCCTAGGGCCAAGCAGGATACCCCCGCTCGGTCGGCGCAAGCAACAACGCTTGCCTGGGGCCACCCTGAGGATCGAAGAACGGCAGCTAGAGCCACACGGAACGGAGAACCATTGTGCGGAGGCGCTTATGAGCAACGAGGGGCGTAATGAGCGCGAGACCGGGCCTCGCCCCGCGGACATACGCGACACCGAGGCCCGGCCAAGGAACTGGCCGGTGGCGATGGCGCTTCTGATGCTTCGAGAGCGGCGCTCTCACGGGTGCGAGCTGATGGAGCGATCGACCGCGTCCTGGTTCGGGGAGCTGAACCCGGGCGCGTTGTACCGGACCTTGCGGCAGATGGAGAACGAAGGCCTCTGCCAATCCGAGTGGGAGGCCTCCGAAGATGGCCGGCCGGCGCGCCGGGCATACTCCATCACCGAGGCCGGGAGGGCTCACCTCGACCTGTGGGCTCGGTCGCTGAGGCGGTGGCAGCTGTCCATGGACGTCTTCTGCCTGATTTACGGAGGGGAGGCTGCCAGCAACCGGGACGGGAGAAAGGACGGGGGCGAGAGCGAAGACGGAGACCATCGGAGGCAGACCACCAGGGCGTCGAACCCACCCCCGGAGGGTCCGGAGGCGAAGGAAGGCCCCTAACCTTACCGCCCCGCTCGTGGGGGTTCGCTCGGCTCCTCTTCGGGCGTCCCACCGTGCTCTTCGAGGATCTCCCGGGCTTGCCGGGGCGTCGGCACTTCCCGTACCCAGCAGGAGACGTGCCTCTTCGCATCGTAGAGTTCGTAGGTGGGAGTGTTGTTTTGCCAGGCCCACTCGTGGGCCAAGACGGCAAGGTCGCCGTCGTTTCCGATGAGCAGATGATCCAAAAAGCCTCCGTCCAGATCCCATCCGGCGCTAATAAAGCTCTGTTCTATCTCTTGGCGATTCATGCCTGATCCCCTACTACCTTGCTGCTGAGGCTTGCCGGGTGCAAAAGTAAGGTGCATCGATCCTGGTCCACCTTTCCCGTTCGTGTACCAACTATTCTTGCATCGGCTGTAGCCAAAGTAATGGCCCAAAAGATGTAATTTTACGTACACCTTTTAGGCCACAAACGTTGGATTGACGGGGTCTTGTGCAATATACTAGAGTTTCTAACGAGACGATCTGTGTGGGAGATAATCGCTAGAGCAAATCTCTAGAGCAGGTACCCACGAAGCGTGCGAAGGATGATGCACGAGCGCAACACAGGTGAGCCTATAAGGGTTCTCTTAGCCGACGATCACACCATGTTCCGCCAAGGTCTTGCGGGGATACTGGGGGCATACGAGAGGCTGGAGATTGTAGGGCAGAGTGCCCACGACCAGGAGGCCATAGACCTGGCCAAGCAGATGCACCCGGACGTGGTGGTCATGCAGGTGCAGATGCCCTTGAGCAGGGCTAGAGAGTCCCTAAGGCAGCTACGCAGAATCGAGCCGCCTCCCAAGGTTGTCATCTGCACGATGTTCGAGAATCCGCGTTACATCAGGGAGTTCCTGGAGCTTGGGGTCAGCGCCTACATCTTAAAGAGCGTCTCTGTAGAGCATCTCATCGGAGCCATCAGGGGGGCCATCTTCGATCCTCAAGGAGAGAACGTTGTGATAGGGATGCCCCAAGATATGCTGGAGAGGGTTGAAGACGGTTCTGAGGGTGTCCTCTCGGCCAGGGAGATGGAGATCCTGCTCCTCGTCTCCAGAGGTCTCTCCAACCGCGAGGTCGCCTCTTCGCTATCCTTGTCGGAGGCAACCATCAAACGCCACCTGTCGAACGTTTACTCCAAGATAGGGGTTCACACCCGAGGGGAGGCCGTAAGGAAGGCGCTATACGAGGAGTGGATAACTATCCAGGAGGTCACCCAGAACGACGAAGCGGGTACCGGTGAGGGTCGGTAGTAGCTCGCTTGGTAGGACGCAAGCCTGCCCAGGGATAGGAGAAGAGGTCTTTTCTGTTAGCCTCTACTCTTTTCTGTTAGCCTCTACTCGTTAGAGACTGTCTTTTCGATCTCCTCCACGACGGCGAGCAGGTCATCTATCTCGATGTCTTCTACGATCCTAAGGTCTTTCCCGTTCGCCTTCACCACCGCGTCCAGACTGTTGCTATAGTGGATCTCGACGAGGAAGAGGGCGCGGTTGCGCGCATCTTCTGGGGTCCCATCGTGGCAGACGAGCAGGTGGGGTTCGAAGAGGGCACACTCACGCTGGAGGTCTAGGGGGTCGGCGCTCCTGACCTTTACATCCGGGCGTCGGCTCCTCAAGAAGAGGGTTATCGTCTGCCGGTACATCTTAGGGGATACGGCTACCAGTACGCGGATCACGGTGGGCTAACTACCTTCCCGCGTGAAAAGACCCATGCAGGATAAACAACACTGCATAGAGACCGCTCACGAAGATCGAATCACCCTCCAAGTATCGCACTCCCGGCCTAGAAATCACCCTAACCTTGCCAAACAGAGAAAAAATGGGCCGAAGTATGTACACAATAGTCCATAAGGGTATAAGGGTTGGTAACGGTCTTCGGTTGTCCACCAGGTTAAGTTTCGACTCCTGAAGCAGAGTGGTGGTTGTAGCAGACGCCGTACCAGCTACAGGTTGGCAATGTTATTGCCCTTGCCTTACATCTAGCTCCATCCGGCTTGATAGCGGCACACACGCTCATTACTCATTAGCTCTTACCCTCCACCCGATCCTAGCCTATTCAGCACGCTCCGAATCCCCCTCTGGCTTTGTCTCCCATTCCTTAACGCTCTTCTCATACCAGATAGGTCCCATCGCAAGCTGGCGGTTGGGGCGGGGTATGCGTCCGAAGTTTCTCCTTGAGAGGTAGGTGAGCACTGTGTCTCGCTTGAACCCCAGGCGCCTGCCCAACGCCGTGGCGTCCAGGACCTCGTAGTCGTCTGGTACGTCTATCTCGTTTAGGTCTGCCTCCTTTACCATGACCAGCATCATACATAAATCATAGATGAATCCGAAGTAGTTCGATAAAATATTGATAGAGCATAGTTATCAACGTACACCCGGCGGGGGATGAAGAATGATCACCAGGTACGTAGTATAGGATTGAGGAGTACACGATGACACTTTGATTTTGACGCAGGCTTTGGTACACAGGGAACCCTCATTGTCCAAAAATAACAGGAATTGAGACCCTCCAAAGTTCCTTGACACTGTAATATCAGAAGCGTATATTTCTCCCAAAATCGAATAAGTTGCCGTTGCCTAATCTCCATAAATGGAGAGCGGGGGAACCGATCAGCGGGCAAACCGCTTGGGGTGAATCGCCTGGTCTATCCAGGCGTAGGGCTTAGCTCTTTCGGCCCGAACCCGTCAGCTAACCTCGTAGGCGCAAAAGAAAGAGGGCACTCCGGGCCAAGTGGTTCGCTCTTGGGCAGGCTGAGACCGTATTGG
>JAFAPF010000173.1 GCA_019247245.1 Rubrobacter sp.
CTCACTACCCGTGCGTACCGTCACCGAGCAGGAGCATCTGGTGGCGGGGGTCGTTTTCGTGGTACCGGCCGACCGTGACGTGAACATCACCGACTCCGAGATAGAGCTCAGCACAAGCTCGAACCAGGGGCCCAAGCCTTCAGTTGACCGCTTGCTGAGCAGCGCGGCTGAGGCTTACGGGGAGCACCTGATCGCCGTTATTCTCACCGGCACCGGCTCGGACGGGGCGGAGGGAGCACACATCGTACGCAAGATGGGTGGTACGGTAGTGATCCAAAACCCCGATACAGCTGAGTTCCCCAGCATGCCCCTCTCGCTCGCCCCGAACACGGTGGACATCGTTGCGGAGCTGGATAGGATAGGGCCGATCCTCAAGAACCTCCTGACGGGCGCCGAGGCAGTGGAGAAGCGGGAACAAGAGGGCGCGGAGCAGCAGGCCCTGCAAGAGATCCTGGAGCAGTTGCGCGAGCGTTACGGCATGGACTTCGGCAGCTACAAGACGCCTACGATCAGGCGTCGCCTACAGCGCCGCATTGCTACCACCGATGCCGATAACATCGAAGGGTATGCTCGATACCTGGACGAGCATCCCGAGGAATATCACCAACTCATCGGCTCATTCTTGATCAAGGTCACCGAGTTCTTCCGCGACCCTGAGGTGTTCACCTACCTCAAGGAGGAGATCCTGCCGAGGCTAGTTAACGAAGCTCAGGAAGAGCACAGACAGCTCAGGATCTGGTCTGCCGGCTGCGCAACCGGCGAGGAGGCCTACTCGTTAGCCATCCTAGTCTCCGAGGTTCTGGACAGCCAAGAAGCGGAGCTCTTCAACGCACGCATCTTCGCCACGGATATGGATGAGGAAGCTGTCAACTTCGCCCGGCGGGGGCTCTACCCGGCCTCTGCACTCTCCAACCTCTCCGAAGAGCAGGCAAACAAGTACTTCATCAGGAAGAACGAGGGGTACGAGATCAAGAAGTCGGTGCGGAACAAAATAGTCTTCGGCGAGCACGACCTCGCCCAGCGTTCTCCTTTCCCCCGGATCGACCTGGTGGTGAGCCGTAACGTCTTGATCTACTTCGCGCCGGAACTCCAAAGACGGGCACTTCAGGTGTTCGCCTATTCCCTGAGAAACGGTGGCTACCTGGTCCTGGGCAGGGCCGAGACGACTTCGCCCCTCGGGGAATCCTTTGTACTAGAGCACCCCTATCATAAGATCTACCAACGCCAAGGCCCGCGTTTCTTGATGCCTCTCACCGCACCGGTGAACTTCGCTCCGGTGCTCAAGAGATTGGAGCGGGTCAGGAGTTCCGCGAACCTTCAATCACCCTCCGGCTCGCAACGCAGGGTGCGTTCGGCCAACGCTGTAAACGAGGGTTCACTGAGCCAGCTACCGATCGGCGTGGTGGCGGTGGACCGGCGCTATCATATCCAGTCGATCAATCCTGTCGCCCGCGACATTCTCTCCATCCGCAGCACGGCCATCGGCGAGGACTTCCTCCACCTGATGCGGGAAGAGGTGCCCTACGCGGAGATACGCCGTGGGATAGATGCAGCCTTCAACGAGCGGAGGCCCACCAGCACCGACGAGTTCGTCATCGAGGAGATCACAACCGGCAAACCTCGCTATATTCAACTGGTGTGCCACCCCGAGCAGGCCGAGGACGAGGAGAGAGCGCACGCCGTGACAATCGTGGTTAACGAGGTTACTGAGCCTACGCTAAGGCGGCACGAGCTAGAGAAGCAGCTGGACAAGGCGCAGGGGGATGCGGCATACCAGAAGGCACAGAACGAGCGGCTGATCGAGACAAACCGCCTGCTCGAGCAGGCCAATCGTGACCTGACCCGCATCAACGAGGAGCTATATAGAGCCTACGAGGAATCCCTGATCACCACCGAGGAGGCACAAGCTGCGACAGAAGAGGTCGAGACGCTGAACGAGGAGCTGCAAGCAACCAACGAGGAACTCGAGACCGTAAACGAGGAGCTGCAAGCGACCATCGAGGAGTTGAACACCACCAACGATGACCTGCAGGCCCGAAGCTTGGAACTCCAAGAGCTGGCGCAGACCAGCGAGGATGAGCAACGGATGAGCGATGTCCGCACGGAAGAACTCGCCGAACAGCTGCGGAGGAGCGAGAAGTCGCGGCTCGAGGCGGTCCTGTCGTGCACCAACGACGCGGTGCTGGCCGTAAACCCCGAAGGGGAGATGCTGTTCAGCAACGATGCCTACAAGGAAGCCTTTGGAGAAGCACCCAGGTTGGCAGGCGCTCTTCTAGAGGGCTTCACATTCCTGAACGAAAACGGCGAGAAGCTTCCACCGGAGGCGACACCGCAGGCGCGGGCCGCCAAGGGAGAATCGTTCGAAATGCGGTTCACCATAGATGAGAAAAGTGGAGTGCGGCGCCACTTTGATGTCAAAGGACGTCCTATCGAGGGTAGAGAAGAAATCGGTGGTGGTGTAATAGTCATCCGTGAGATCACCGAGAACTAACGCACTAGTAACACGCGGCTCTCGGCTTAGAATAGAACCTAACAGCATTCAGAAAAGGTGACGTCTGTGAAGCACGATCAAAGCCAACACATCCTTCGCGGCCGCCGGGAGATCGAACTCGAGCAGTTGAAGAGGGAATGTGAGGCGCTGCGCGCCCGCGAGCGCAGGGCTCGTGCCGAAGCTAGGCAGATGAGAGAACGCTTTACACACCTCTCATCAACTAGCAGGGTATTCGCCTCCACTCTACGCAGCAGAATGGGGGACCGACACCGGGCCAAGCAGCGCATCGCCGCCCAGTACGGCATCATCCGCGTGCTGGCAGAGGCCGAGGGTTTTAACGATGCAATCCCGAAGATTCTGAAGATCCTTGGGGAAGGACTCGGGTGGTCTTCAGGGGCCTTCTGGAGGGTGGATGAGGATGCGAGTGGGCTCCGGTGCGACACATTCTGGTACTCGCCAGATGCTACGTCGGGGGAGCTTGAAAGCAAGTGTCGACAGTCAATTTTTGAGCCCGGGGTAGAGCTCCCAGGATATGTCTGGGTAAAGAACACATCGGTGTGGGTAGAGGACGTCTTCACAGAGGACGCCTTTATTCGGAAGGAGGCCGCAGGCGAGGAGGGCCTGCACACCGCTCTCGTCTTCCCCATCCGAAGCAGGACTGTCTTCGGCGTCGTCGAGCTCTTCCGGCGGGAGACCTTGCCGCTCGACGAGGAACTGCTCCGAACGGCAACCCTTATAGGCGACCAGATAGGCCAGTTCGTCGAGCGCAAAAAGGTCGAAGAGGCTCTACGCGAGAGCGAAGAACTCTACCGGATGATCACCGATAACTCAACCGACATAATCTCGAAGCATACGCCAGAAGGCGTGTACACCTACGCCTCGCCAGCCTGCCGCTTTCTACTCGGATACGAGCCCCACGAGCTAATCGGACGCTCCGCCTACGAACTCTTGCACCCCGAAGACATAGAAGCGATAAGGGAAACCCATTCATCGATGCTCAAGCTGCCCGTCGTCTACACAGCGTCCTACCGCATCCGGCGCAAGGACGGCTCTTACGGTAGGTTCGAAACGACCAGCCGGACGATCCAGGATCCAAAGACGAACGCGGTGCAGGAGATTATAGCCGTCTCTCGCGACATCACCGTACGCAGGCAGGCTGAGGAGGAACGTGAGCGCTCCCTCACCCGCGAGCTTCAGATCCGCGCCCAAGCCGAGGAGCGGCGGAGGATAAGCCGCGAGCTTCACGACCGTGTGGCCCACACGATGGGAGTCGTACACCAAAGCCTGGAGCTGCACGAGGCCCTTAAAGAGCGTGACCCAGCAGCGGCTGAAGCCAAGATGCAGCTGGCCAGGAAGATGGCCAAGGAAGCCCTCACCTCCACCAGGAACCTCTCCATGGAGCTACGTCATAATGAAGTACGGCGAGGCTTGGAGGCGGCCCTGAACGACCTCTTGCACGACGCCGTTCCCCCGGCGGTCCGCTCCGGACTCGTGGTTAAGGGTGACGAAACACTGGTACCATCTCACGCTCGCAACCAGCTGTTCCTGATTCTACAAGAGGCCCTCCGCAACGCTATCGTGCACTCCGGCTGCGAGCGGGTAACCGTCGAGCTAGACATTACGCTGCAGGGGCTTGTGGCACGCGTCGAGGACGATGGACAGGGGTTCAAAGCCGAAGAGGCGTACCCCGGAGTGGGGCTCAAGTCAATGCAGGAACGCGCGGAACTCATGGGAGGTACCTTCAGTGTGTCCTCAGAGCCGAACAAAGGCTCGAAGCTCCAAGTGACCGTACCTCTGGAGGGTTCTTGACCGCAAAGAACGGTCCTATAAGGGTGCTCCTGGCCGATGACCATACCATGTTCCGCCGGGGCCTCAAGGAGATGCTTGGCACCGACGGTGGCATAGAGGTCGTAGGCGAGGCAGAGAACGGCGCCCAGGCCTTAGACCTCACCAAAGAAACGGCGCCCGACGTGGTTATTCTGGACGTCGATATGCCGGTCATGGGAGCTCGAGAGGTACTAAAGCACCTAATAAGGCTCTCACCGAGGCCTAAGGTCGTTATCGTAACCATGTATGACGATCCACGCCTCGTACGTGAGCTCGTAGAGCTTGGGGCCAGCGCTTACCTGGTCAAGAGCGCCTCCTTAGAGGAGCTACTCACAGCGGTGCACACAGCCGTCCAAAGCCCTGAAGAGTCACAGGACGAGAACGTCATCCTCGTCTTGCCGCACGAGACGCTCGAAAAAATCGAGCACGATACCAACGAGACGTTTTCGGCCAGGGAGCTGGAGATACTGCGGTTGCTATCTCGCGGGATGAGCAACCGCCAGATCGCCTACGCTCTACATCTCGCCGAGGCAACCATAAAGCGCCACCTGGCCAACCTCTACCCCAAGATGGGTGTCTCGTCCCGCGGGGAAGCTACCAGAAAGGCGCTCTCAGAGGGTTGGATCACCACCCGAGACGTGACCCAGGAACCGGGCGATGAACAAACTAGGCGGGAAGAGCGATCCCGACAACAGAGCTAACCTAGAGACGCGACGTGCTCGCTAAGCAGTCTCGCTGTGTCTGTGTACTCCGCAGATATACTCGTTGCTTGCAAGCCTGAGAGCCGCACTCCTGAGCCGCCGAACGCATCCGGAACAGCTAGTTACCCGCTCACCGTAGGTCTTGCTCGTCTCTAGGTGGTCGAGGAACAGCAGCACGTGTCTCGACTCTTTCCGCCAGAGCTCGGACCAGACACAGTGCCCACATTCGCAATAGACTAAAGCCATCTGCTCTCCTCTCTCCCTGACAGCGCAATATAACCAAGAAGTGCCATGGGCATATGCTTACATTTTTACTGAGTGGGATCCTGCATCCTTATATGTAACTATCTTGCACAATTCGGATTGTTTTCTTGAAGGGCGCAGCTATAGACCCCCGAACTCCAGAACCTTTAACGCGAAGGCGTCATATCGAGCTACCGAGCGTGAAAAAGCTTATAGAGCGGCGTACAGCGCCCATATCGTAAGTATGGAAAAAGGGAAAGGAGTAGTGTATGGGCGCCGTTAGTCCAACTATTGTGGACTACTATACGCAACAAGTCTCTACATCTTTGTGTGCAATTTTCTTTCAACACCTCGGCCCAGCCCACACTCAAGAAACCTCCGGGGGCTGGCCCACCTCTCCAGGTCTGGAGCCAGTACATAAGCTATCATTGTGCCGTGCGCACAGCCCTGTTCATCACCTGCATCAACGATACGCTCTTTCCGGAGACAGGCCGGGCGACCGTCGAGTTGCTCGAACGCCTCGGGATAGGGGTGGACTTTCCCCTGGAGCAGACCTGTTGCGGGCAGATGCACTTCAACACCGGCTACCAGCGGGAAGCTATACCGTTGGTCCGGCGCTTCGTCGAGGTCTTCAAGGAATATGAAGCCATCGTGTCACCTTCGGGCTCCTGCGCCGGCATGGTCCGCGAAGTCTACCCGATGGCCGCAGAGCTGGCGAACGATAAACGTCTAGCCGCCGAAGTCGAAGAGGTCACCCCGAAAGTCTTCGAGCTCGCGGAGTTCCTGGTCAAGAAACTGGGGGTAACCGACGTCGGTGCCTATTACCCGCACTGGGTTACCTACCACCCGACCTGCCACTCTTTGAGGATGCTCGAGGTGGGAGATGCGCCCCTCAAGCTCCTGAGGGCCGTGAGAGGCATAGACTTCGTTGAACTGCCGGAGGCCGAACAGTGCTGCGGCTTTGGGGGGACGTTCGCGGTCAAGAACGCCGACACCTCCATCGCGATGCTCTCCGACAAACTTGGGCACATCCTGGAGACAGAGGCGGAGGTATGCACTGCCGGGGATAACTCGTGCCTGATGCACATCGGGGGCGGTCTGAGGCGCCAGAGGGTCGGGGTAAGGACCGTCCACCTCGCTCAGATACTCGCGAGCACGGAGGAGAGGAGGAAGCTGTGACGATCGAAGCCCCCGACGCGTTCTCCAAGGGCAGAACGCCAACCTTTGAAGAGTCGGCTAGAGAGAGCCTCGCCAATGCTCAGCTGAGACGCAACATCGGCAAGGCTACGCAGGCCATCCGCACCCGACGGGCCCAAGCCGTCGAGGAGCTGCCCGACTGGGAGGAGCTGCGCCAGGCCGGCTACGACCTCAAAACGCGCGTTATGCGACACCTCGACGAGTACCTCTTGCAACTCGAGGAGTCAGTGCACAAGGCCGGGGGGCACGTACATTGGGTACGGGATGCCACAGAGGCTAACCGGATCATCGCGGACATAGCCAAGAACCACGAGGCCAAAGAGGTCGTCAAGGTCAAATCCATCGCCACCGACGAGATCAAGCTCAATGAGTTTCTAGAGGAAGAGGGCATAAAGGCCGTGGAGACAGATCTCGCGGAGTTCATCATCCAGCTCGCGGGGGAGATCTCATCTCACATCTTGGTGCCGGCGATCCACAAGAACCGCGCGGAGATACGGGAGCTTTTTATAAAGAAGCTTGGCGCCGAGGATCTCTCGGACGAGCCCTCCGACCTGACCAACGCCGCCCGGCTCTACCTGCGCGAGAAGTTCCTCCAGGCGAAGGTCGGCATCAGCGGCGCGAACTTTGCGGTTGCGGAGACCGGGACCGTATGCGTGGTCGAGTCGGAGGGCAACGGCCGTATGTGCACCACGCTTCCACCCGTGCTCGTCATGCTAATGGGGATCGAAAAGATCATTCCCACCTGGCAGGACTTCGAGGTCTTCATGCAGCTCCTCCCCCGCTCCTCGACCGCCGAGCGCATGAACCCGTACACTTCGTTCTGGACCGGGGTTTCGGAGGGAGATGGACCCAAAGAGTTCCACCTGGTCCTCATGGACAACGGGCGCACGGAGATACTGGCCGACGATATCGGACGACAAACCCTCAACTGTATCCGCTGTTCGGCTTGCTTGAACGTCTGCCCGGTCTACGAGCGCACCGGAGGCCACGCCTACAACTCGGTTTATCCCGGTCCCATAGGTGCTATCCTTACGCCGCAGCTCGTAGGCATCGGTAGGCCGGGTACGGACTCGTTGCCCTACGCCTCGTCTCTGTGCGGCGCGTGCTACGACGTCTGCCCGGTAAAGATAAACATACCTGAAGTCCTCATCCACCTTCGAGGCAGGGTAGTCCGGCACAGGCAGGACGGGGGTGGCCTTAAAGGCAAGCTCGACCCCGAGAACGTCGCGATGCGGACGATGGCCCGGACCTTCTCCGACCGCAGGCTCTACGAAGCCGCCCAGAAGGCGGCCCGCATCAGCCAGTGGCCGCTGGCGCGCAGCGGCGCCATCCACCGGCTGCCCGGCAAGCTCGCCGGCTGGACGGAGGCCCGCGACCTCAAGCCCATCCCTGAGCAGACCTTCCGCGAGTGGTGGAAGTCGAGAAACGGTTCGTGACCTCCGCGAGAGAAGAGATACTCCAGCGCATCCGCCGGGCCACGTACGATGTCCCGAAGGAAGAACGCCCCGAGGACGTGCCCGTAGAGTGCGGCTACCGCAAAAAAGACGACGCCCCACGCGAGGAGATGATCGAACACTTCGCCGAGAACGTGACCGAGTACGAGGCCACCGTGCGGCGTGTAAGCGAAGCTGGTCTGAAGGAAGCCATAACCCAGACCTGCCAGGAACGGGACATACGAAGGCTCGTCGTCCCTCCCGGCGTTCCGGAAGGTTGGCTCCCGGACAGCGTGGAGGCATTGCGCGACGATACCGGAACCCTACTCACAAACCAGGAGCTCGATGAGAGCGATGGCGTCCTCACCGGCTGCGCTCTGGGCATCGCACAGACCGGTACTATCGTGCTCGACGCCGGGGAGGGACAGGGCCGGAGGGCGCTCACGCTTCTGCCCGACTATCACCTGTGCGTGGTGCGCGAGGAACAGATCGTAGGCCTCGTACCCCAGGCCTTCGCGTGGTTAGCGGACGCTGTGAAGAGAGAAGGCCGGGCCGTAACCTTCATCTCTGGGCCTTCGGCGACCTCGGATATAGAGCTGGACCGGGTCGAGGGTGTACACGGCCCCCGCACCCTGGAGGTGATTATCGCCGGCTAACGGAAGATCAAATAAGGTTCGACCTTCTCTTGTGTCAGTCGAGCTCCTTCAGCCACAGGGCAGGATCGGCGTCCACCAGGGACGCCCAGTCTTTGCGGTCATCCCTCTCTTTACGGACCGTGTCCTGGGAACCGGCGATCGGGGACATATTGCCGGCTAGAGTCCGTCCCTGTGTACCCTTCATCCCCACCACGTCAGGCGCACTCGACTTAGCCGGTGTAGTCTCCATCGCTCTCTCCTTCCCTAGACCGGTACTTACCTACCTGGAACCGTAACTCCCTCTAACCGCCAGGCCTGGCCAGGCTCTGAATCTCACCGATCACAGCCACCGGACTTATACAATACCCTTCTAGTATGCCTTGTGATCGCTTTCTGCGCGCTCATCCTGAACCCCGATCTCTGAGGAACGAGTCTACGAAGCTCTACCGATAAACGGGGCTCGTCAACCAGTCTCTTGCCGTGAGAGGCTCCGGAAGGGGATTGAGCAGGACCCGCTTGACGTTCGCACAAAGTCCGAACAGCAACGAGACCATCTCGCCCGCAGAGCACTCCCTGACACACCAGCTTTCTCCGAGAGCGGCGGATGGAAGGAACCTTTGAGCCGCCTCTGCGGAAGAGAACACCGGCAGTACCTGTTCGCCGGATTTCAAAGGGATAGGCAGCAGCTTCAAGCCACACATCTTGTGACGAACGAGCACGTATGGTGAGAGCTTCCCACGTTCGACGGAGCTCCGCGGTGCGTCTACTATCATAGATCTCTCCTCTGCGCGATCTTCAGCCCAGGCCTGCCTGTAGCGCCCAGGAACCGGCATTCCCCTTCCTCAACGCGCGTACTCCAACCGTGTGTAGTACTCCTCACGCGCCTCTTTGCCCTCAAGCCACTTGAGACAATCGTCCAACCACGAGTAGCGACGCTCCTCTTCACGGCTTGGGATTTCCCAGTACCCGTACCCCACGACCTCCGGTTCGCTGATGGCAAGGCGACCGGCAAGGGTAAACTTCTCCCCGCAGTTACACTCGAAGACAATACGTCCGGCATTCCGGACCGTCATGGAGCCTAGAAGAACCAGCCTCTCACCACAATCGCACTTGAGGATGTTACCCTCCGAACGCCTCACGCGCGTTCTCCTCTGCGCACCATGAGCACCGTCGTAGGCTACCATTGCACCTCGCGACAATGCGCGTTTCTCATGCGCTCTACCTCGCCCCTCATAAAACCGCTTCCATCGTACCCCGTCTACTCACGGTCAGATGCTACTTCAACAAGGTATCCCGGCATCTTCACGGTCTCTAACGTAGCGCCAGGGGTGGAGGATTTCGTCCCCTAACTGTTGGTGGCCCACCACCTCTTCCTCTTCTTGGAGCACGGCTGCGTGATCCACCCCGCACCAGCGGCAGATGGTTACGGGGCCGGTGAGGGTCAGCTTCTCACCACAATCGCACTCCACGATGATGCGCTTGGGGCACCACCTATAGACCTTACCGAACCCCACCTCCTGAACCTCGTAGTGCCCCTCGGTGCACTCGATGACACGTTCATCTACGGTGCTCATTCAGATACTCCTTCCCCATTCCCCCCAGACGTATCTGTTGATTAGTATGCTACTATTGTTCCTATGTACCCTACCACCGTTCCATTAGCTGTCAAGACCTCTCAAACGGGTACTTAACAGTGCTTAATCAAACCTTAATTGTCGCTTCACAGCCAGAGCACTCGCAGTTCAGCGGGGAGTACGGTGTCTGCACATGACGGGCAGAGCCGAAGGCTCGCAGAGGGAGGATCTTAGACGTCCACGGTAATGGCTCTGCTCTGCGTTATCTTTCCGTTAAAGAGAAAGGAAGTCTGTCGCAGCGAGGACTCCAGGTCGAAGGGCTCGAGGGCGGAGGTGGCGTCTTTGGGTATAGTCACTTTGAACCACCTGAGGGCGGCGCTGGCGGCGGTGTAATGGACGCAGATGTTGGCGACCGTGCCACAGAGGATCAAAGTGTCCATGTTCCAGGTACGCAAGAAATGGTCCAGGTGCGTACCGTAGAAGGCGTCGTAGCGGACCTTGCGGATAACGAGCTCATCCTCTAGGGGCCGCAGCTCGTCCACTATCTGCCATCCCCAGCTATCTTCGCGTACGTGCTCCGGCCAGATCTCCCACTCCGGATCCCCCTCATTGTGCGTATCTTGTGTAAAGATAACCTTCATCCCGGATCCCCGGGCGAGGGCGAGGAGGCCCTTGATCTTAGGGATCGTAGCCTCCGCATCCGGAACGACGAGCGTACCTCCCTTCTTCACAAAGTCGTTCTGCATATCCACAACGATGAGGGCCGTCTTCGAAGGATCCACCTCGACCTCTTCGTGCATCTCGTAACGAGGAACTTCTACTCGTGCGTCCATAGGATGCTCCTTTTGCCAAGCACTGCTTCTCTTTAAGTTTATCCGCTGCGCCGTCTCCTCATCGTGACGGGCATCCTCTCGAAGGCGGTGCGTTTCTCAGGCTTAAAAGCCCATTCTCTCACCCAGTAAGAGAGCCAGACGCCAGGACAGAGCTTTCCCGCAGACGAGCGGTATGTTAGCTTTGGGATATGAATACGTTACAACAGGTCAGGGTACGCTACGCCCCGAGCCCGACGGGTTCGCTACACGTCGGCGGGGTGAGAACGGCGCTCTTTAACTGGCTGTTCGCCCGTAAGAACAATGGAACCTTCGTGCTGCGGATAGAGGATACTGACCTCGAGCGCTCTACAGAAGAGTCGGTGGAACAGCTCAAGCGTTCTCTACGTTGGATCGGTCTGGAGTGGGGAGAGGGTCCGGAAGTCGAAGGTCCCTACGGACCTTACCGCCAGACGGAACGCTTCGACCTTTACCGAGAGGCGGCGAAGAAACTCCTCGACTCGGGTGCCGCGTATCATGACTTCGCGACGCCCGAGGAACTCGCCCGATTCCGGGAAGAAACACGGGCCGTCGGCAGGCAGCCGATCTACACTGGCGGGCTCTACCGCGACATGAACCCCGAAGAGGTGCGACGAAGGATAGAGACCCGGAAGCCGTACACCGTGCGCATGAAGACCCCACGCGAAGGCCAGACCGTCGTGCACGACCTTATCCGCGGCCCGGTCGTCTTCGAGAACGCAAACCTGGAAGACTTCGTGTTGATGAAGTCCTCCAACACCCCGACCTACAACTTCGCGGCGGTGGTGGACGACGCGATGATGAGGATCAGCCACGTCATCCGAGGGGACGACCACCTCTCTAACACGCCGCGGCAGATCCTTATCTACAAAGCATTGGGCCATGAGCTGCCCGCTTTCGCCCACGTCCCCCAGGTCCTGGGACCCGACAAGAGGAAACTCAGCAAGCGTCACGGGGCGGCGAGCGTGGAGGACTTCGCGGCGCAGGGGTACCTGCCGGAGGCGCTCTTCAACTACCTCGCGCTCCTGGGGGCGGGGTACGCGGCGGACGAGGAGATCTTCACCCCCGACGAGCTCGCCGAAAGGTTCCGTATAGATAGAGTAAGCGGCAACCCGGCGGTGTTCGACGAAAAGAAGCTTATCACCATAAACGCCGTCTACCTAAGACGTCAAAGCCCCGAAGAGCTAGCCCTGATCGCCGCCCCCATGCTCATCGAAGCGGAGGTCGCCACCCCCGAGGAGATGCAGCACGACATGCCGCGTCTCACAGAGATCATGTCTCTCCTCAGGGACCGTCTGAGCCGCACCGCCGAGATCCCCGAATCCGTCAGCTACTTCTATGGGGCGGAACTCGAGTACGACCAGGCAGAGTTCGAAAAACAGCTTGGCAAAGAGTTTATCCGGGAGACGTTTCCGGAGCTCCTCTTACGGCTGCAAGCGCTGTCGGAGTGGACCGAAGAAGGCATCGAGGAAGCCGTCCGAGGCCTCGCCGCCGAGAAAGAGAAAGGTGCGCGGCACCTGATCCATCCTCTGCGCTTCGTTACGACTGGTCGTACCGTGAGCGCCGGGCTCTTCGAGACCCTGGCGCTTCTGGGCCGTGAGCGTACTCTACTGCGCATGGAGAAGGCCGTAGAGGAGATGCAGCGACTGCCTACTTCTAGCTTTGACGAACCGGGAGCTGTCAGTTAAACTCGCTTTTCGGCCCGCTCGGGGCCCCATCGTCTAGAGGCCTAGGACATCGCCCTCTCACGGCGAAAACCGGGGTTCGAATCCCCGTGGGGTCATTATGAAAAGCTAGCTTCAGAGCGGGCTTTTTCTATGTTAGATACGCCGGATCAATCGTTAAGGTGAACAAGGTTACAACATCCTTAACGCCATGCAGTGTCCCCGCGTAGTCGTCAAATGCTACTCAGGTTATGAACCTTCTTCGCAACTGCTCCAACCTTCCTCCCAATCTATTAGCCTGATTCTTCCTTTCCTCCCGGTGCTCGTCGCACCAACGTCTCAACTATCCTTTCCGTATCCGCGCACCTTCTGCCGGACACGCAGACCTAAGCTGCAAAAGCGATGCAGGATGCGCAGGAGTATTTTCCTAGCAACCCGTCCCAAGAGCTGGGAGACGGCGCTGCGGAGTACTACGGGAGACGCTATGATAAATCTATGATAAATAATTGCATATTGGCTTGGTACTACGAGCAGATATCCTTACCAGAAGGCGTTGGAGCTGGAGTAAAAGCCTAACGTGGCAAGGCATTCTCTAGAAAAGGCTGTTTGGAAACCTTGAGGCCGCCCTTATCGTTTCTAGGTATGATTAGCTCATAATCGTAGACAACGCCATCTACGTCGATGGACACCGGGTTGCAGAACCAAATTCTTTACGAGAGACCTGCGAGACGCGTCGAGAGTTCGGAGGGATAGCCTGGATTGGTGTCTATAGGCCCTCCGAGGAGGAGTTCGAGCGATCGCCGAGGAGTTCGATCTACAACCCTTGGCGGTTGAGGACGCGATCAAAGCTCACCAGAGGCCAGAACTGGAGCGCTACGGCGAGACGCTCTTCGTAGTGCTCAAGGCTGCTCGATACCTGGATGAGTCAGAGACGTTGGAGTTCAGTGAGATCCACGTCTTTATAGGAGAGAACTTCGTAATCACGGTACGCCATGGTGAGGCCTCGACTTTGAGCGAGGTGCGCAGGCGGCTTGAGACCGAGCCCGAGCTCTTGCGCAGGGGTCCTGCAGCGATC
>JAFAPF010000260.1 GCA_019247245.1 Rubrobacter sp.
CGAGGAGGTCGTGACCGACCAGGGGCTGGTTACTAGCCGCAATCCCGATGACCTAGAGGCGTTCTGCTCCAAGATAGTTGAGGAGTTTGCTGAGGGTAAGCATGAGGAGCAGGCGAAGAGCGCATAGGACGTTCTCGCGTGTATAAGGTTTGAGGGAGGTCCTGTTTCTGGTGGAGCTTTCTTGTGCTGGCACAAGCTTAGAGAGGAGCTTATTCGATGAAAGCGGTGGTCTTCCATGGGGTAGGGGACATAAGGCTCGATGACGTCGAGGAGCCAAAGATACAAGATCCGACCGACGCGATCGTGCGGCTGACCTCCAGCGCGATCTGCGGCACGGACCTTCATATGGTCCGCGGAACGATGGCTGGTATGGTGGCGGGCACCATACTGGGGCACGAGGGTGTCGGGATCGTCGAGGAGGTAGGGCCACAGGTCAGGAACCTGAACGTGGGCGACAGGGTCGTGATCCCTTCGACGATAGGCTGCGGGTATTGCATGTTCTGCCGGCGGGGGTTCTACGCACAGTGCGACAACGCCAACCCAAATGGCCCGCAGGCCGGCACGGCGTTCTTCGGCGGACCGCAGCCGACCGGTCCGTTCGACGGGTTGCAGGCCGAGTACGCCCGCATACCGTACGCCAACGTTGGCCCGGTCAAGCTGCCCGAGCAGGTCACCGACGAGCAAGCTCTACTCATCTCCGACATCTTCCCGACCGGATACTTCGGGGCCGATCTCGCTGAGGTTGAGGATGGAGACACGGTCGCGGTCTTCGGCTGTGGGCCCGTGGGCCAGTTCTCCATTGCGAGTGCCTGGATCATGGGTGCGGGCAGGGTTCTCGCCGTCGACAAGGACGAATCGCGCCTGGAGATGGCCCGGGCGCAAGGGACCGAGGTCATAAACTTTGATGAAGAGGATCCGGTCGAGGCTATCTTCAACCTGACCGGTGGTATCGGGGTAGACCGCATCATAGAGGCCGTCGGCGTGGACGCTATGAGCTCCCGGACGGCATCCACGGGCGAGGTAACAGAGGGGGATTTCCAAGAGGAGCTGAACCGGGTTGCACCCGAGACGAACCCGCAAGGGGACACCTGGGTTCCGGGTGATGCGCCGCCGCAGTCCATGGTCTGGGCGGCGCAGGCGGTGATGAAGGCCGGGGTCATAGGGGTCATTGGGGTCTTTCCGCCGCAGGCGATGACCGCTCCGATCGGGATCATCCAGCAGAGGAACCTGACCATTAGGGGCGGCAACTGCAACCATCGTAAGTACATGCCCATGCTGGTGGGGCTGGTAGCTACAGGAGCTTTAGACCCGACGAAGATTCTTACCAATACCGAGCCGCTCACGAGCGCTATCGAGGCGTACGAGACCTTCGACCGGCGCGAGCCGACTTGGATCAAGGTAGAGCTCCAGCCAGCAGCCTAACCGCTGACCGAGGAGCCTAACCATGGGCCATCCTGGAGGCGACGTGTCAAACTAGAGGTGTGGACAATCTAATTTGATACGTCGTCTTGCTACTTCTCGCCGCGAGCGAAAGGTTAGGAAACGAGCGAAGGGCCGTCCCGAGACCGGGACAGCCCTTCTTGTTCTACATGTGGTCTAACAGTGCGCGAACGGCGAGGCTATCCGAGCAAAAGAGCACTCGATTATCGACCGACAGCGGCGGTTTGATCGACGTGAACGTCGCCGTAGGTGTCGGTCTGCTCGAAGGCATGCGCAGCTCGGAGAATGGTCTCTTCGTCCCAGTGCCTACCCACCAGCATCAGGCCTATTGGCAAGCCGTCCGAACGGCTGCAGGGCACGGTTATGGCTGGGTGGTGGGTCAGGTCGAACGTGTTCGTGTTCGAGAGGTTGTCCAGCGCTTTGTCGACTATCTCTGAGAGCGGGGCGTCGGGCCCGGGTAGCTCCTGGGGCTTCATCGGGGTGGTCGGCATCGCTATGATGTCCACTTGTTCGAAGGCTCTCTCGAAGTCTCGCCTGAGCCGTAGCCTTATGTTCTGGGCCTTAGCGTAGTAGCGTCCCCGGTACTGGTTCTGCATGTATTGGCCGTACAGCATGGCGAGTTTATTGGTGACCGAAAGGTCGTCGGCGCGCGTCTTCAGTCCGCGGCCGTACACCTCCAACAGCGACGTGTTGTAGTGCCCAAGCCAGTTGGTGCCTTGGCTGTTGCCCTGGTGCATCAACCTGGCAGCGCCTTCACCCCCGATCACAGCCCAAAGGTCTAGGCAGGAGCGGTGCAAGGGGATAGAAATGTCTTCGGGTATTATCTCTGCGCCCAAGTCCGCGAGAATGCTGACCGCATCGCGCACGGTTTCGTCCACGTCTTCCTCGGAGAGCCCCGGCCAGCCGAATCCTTCAGCTAGCATCGCGATGCGTATGCCTTCGGCGTTGCCCGTCAATGCCTCAGTATACCGCCTGCCTTGGACACCCCTCGGCTGGCGTGGGTCGAGGCCGTCCTCGCCGGCGGTCGCTTCTAGAAAGAGGGCAGCGTCTTCGACGGTCGCTGTCATCGGCCCCGTATGATCGAGCGTGAGCTCGATGGGGAACACCCCGGTGTACGGGACGAGGCCTTGGGTCGGCTTGAGACCGTAGATGCCACACCAGGCGCTCGGTACACGAATAGACCCACCCTGATCGCCGCCTGTGGCCATGTCGCAATCTCCCGTCGCCACTAGCGCACCGCTGCCGCTCGATGAACCGCCCGCGGAGCGTGTGGGATCGTGAGGGTTTAGCACCGGTCCGGTGTAACTTGTATGGCTGCCACCCGAAAAGCAGAGATCCTCGCATACCGCCTTGCCGA